>CAXTSF010000086.1:0-3173 GCA_964246865.1 uncultured Terriglobus sp. | reverse complement strand
AGACTCACCTTCTTATGTATCCGCTCTGTTTCTATGGGTGGGCTGGGAATAGCGCTCACCTTTCCTTCGATGCCAGCGTAGCCTCTACTGCTGCTGCGCCTGCTGCATCTGCTGCATGTATTTTGCGTGACTCAATGTGCTCACGGGCGACGGTGGGGGCTGTTGCGCCTTCTCCACCAGCATGGACCAGTCCTCCGGAACGGGCAGCTCCTGGTCCGGCAGTGGCGATCCCTCGCTGGGGGACACCCGCACCGCGACCTCCAGGTTGCTGTTGACCGATCCTCGAAAGATGCCATGCGTCGGCGGCACATCGGCATAGTCACGGCCAATGGCTGTACGGATATGCCTGTCGCCCGCTACCAGCCAGTTCGTCGGATCAAAGCCGACCCATCCGAGCGTCGGTACCAGCGCCTCAACCCACGCGTGCGTCGCGGAGTTCACGCTGCGATCCTTGTCGCTGCCGCCGTGATACAGGTACCCGCTCACGTACCGGCAGGGCATGCGCAGGCGCGACCGCACCAGCGCAATCATGATGTGCGCGAAGTCCTGGCACACTCCCGTCTTCTGCTCAAGTGCAATGTCGATCGGGGAATCCACCGCGGTCGACCTCGGCACATAGTCGAAGTACCGGTACAGCTTCTCGTTCAGGTCGTGCAACACCGTCAGCGGATCGTCGCGCCGGCGCACATCCAGATCGTCTGCAAGCTTCTCCAGCAGCGGCGTGGACGAGGCAAACTCACTCGGAAACAGCATCTCCCAGAAGTCACCCTCGTGTACCGTCGCGTCCAGCTGCTCCCAGGCCGTGCCCAGCAGCGACGACGGCACATACAGCGGCTCCTCCATCTCCACCAGGCTCTCGGCCACAATCACCAGCTGCTCATGCTCCACCGGAATGTCGAAGTGGTGTACATGGTTATTCAGGTGATCGCGGTAGCTGAACACGCGACAGCGCGGACTCACGGACAGCTGGAAGTTCAGGCATCGCTGGTACTCATCGGAGCGCGGATGCATCCGCGTCTCCATAATGCTCTCGCTCACCTCGTCGGAGTACACGAACTTGGTCAGGTGCCGGACGGTGTAGTACATGCGTACCCCCTTTCTGCTCTAGATGGCGAGTGCAGCCTGGATGCTGTAGTCGATGTAAAGCTCATAAATCGCCGCATGGATATCGCGGCAGTGCCGTTGGATCTCCCGCAGATACCCGACGACCGAGCCCGTCAGGATATCGTCCACACTCGAATAGCTCAGGTTGGAGCAGAGCCGGCCGGACAGCCGGTTCAGCTTGTCGGAACGGCCTCCCCCACTCAGCCCCCGCAGCGTATTCAGCGAGTGGTGCAGGGCATCAATGCTGAAGCGCAGCGAATGGGGAAACGCCTGATCCAGCAGCAGAAACTCAAGGATCCACTCCGGCGAAAGATCCGCCGTGTACACCTTGCAGTACGCCTCAAAGGCAGTTGCCGAACGCAACAGCCCCATCCACTCGAGATACTCATTTCCGTCGGAGCTGCTCTCCGGCTCGCGCCACAGCTCGTCGTTGTAGCTTTCGAGCAGCACAGCTGTGGCCGACGCGCGCTCGATATAACGGCCCGCCTGGATAAATTGCCAGCCCTCGCCGTGGCTCATTGTCGAGTCGGTCACACCCTGGAACTGGTGCACCGCATCCATCACCTCGCTCAGGAAGTCGACCGGGCCCTCCTGCCGCTTGAGCAGTGCTTCCGCATGCAACTCCGTCTGCAGCTCTGGCCGGGTTACCTGCAGATACAGGCTGTTCAGCCCATGCCACATCTCGGTCGAGATCTGCTCACGCACATGCCGCGCATTCTCACGGGCGGCGACCAGGCATCCGAGCACGCTCGTGCGCAGCGTTGCGTCAAAGGTCAGGCAGTGCACCACCTGAAATGCATCGCCCCGCCAGCTCACATCCTTTGGCGAGCCGAGCGCCTGCAGCACACGCTCCCAGCGCCGGCCCGTGCTCATGGGCGACTCGTCCAGCATCAGGTTCAGGTTCACATCCAGCAGGCGCGTCGTGTGCTCCGCCCGCTCCAGGTAGCGGCTCATCCAGTACAGGTTGTCCGCAACGCGCGAAAGCATGCTCTCTAAACCTCGCGGGAGGGAAGTGCGGCGAACAGCGCCGGAAGCTCAACGTAGATCGGGGTTCCGGGAACCTCCAGCCGCGTCATCTCTGTCCATGTCTGGCCCGTGCACACCCGTCCGGTGCGTGTCTCGGGGTCGATGATCCAGATCGTCTTCGCACCCATCCTGAGATAGTCCTGTGCACGCCCCTGGATCTCGGAGTAGCTGTCGTCCGGAGACAATATCTCCACAATCAGCAAAGGCGGCTCATCCAGCACATCCGGCTGACTCCCACCCCGAACCAGCACCACATCCGGAATACGCACCCGCATTCCCGAGACCTGGGTCCGCCACTCGGTCGCGGTCTGTACTCCGCCCCAGGCCCCCTCGTTCTGCCCAAACCAGACTGTCAGCAAGGCCTGCAGCCGTGCGTGCTCCCATCTGCCCGAATTACGCTCCACCACCTCGCCGTCAAGGTACTCGCGGTCCGGCCGGTACACGGTTCCGAGATACTCGGAGAGCGAAATGTGTGTCGAGGTCGCCATCGCTGATTGAGTAGCAGTGTACAACCCGCCTCGGACCTCGCAGTTGCTCCGCTACAAGGATTGTCGAATCAGAAGCTCTGCTCCGTCGTCATGCCCCCGCTCACCTGAAAGGTGCTGTGCGCATCGGCATTCGAATCCACGCCAACCCACACATCGAACGTGCCCGGCTCCAGTACGCGCTTGTGCAGGGCAGGGCTCCAGAAGGAAAGGTCCTCCGGAGCCACCGTCAACGTCACCTGCTTCGACTCGCCGGGGCCCAGCACCACCTTGTCAAACGCCTTCAGCTCGCGCCGCGGACGTGCCGCACTGCCCGCGCGCTGATGCGTATACAGCTGCACCACCTCTGCCCCGGCAACCTGCGACGTGTTCCGCACCGTCACCGTCGCCTGCAGCGGATGCCCGGGCTGCACACCCCCGCTGCCTACGGACAACCCGCTCATCTCAAAGCTGCTGTAGCTCAGGCCATAGCCAAACGGATACAGCGGCGTGCTCGGCATATCCCAGTAACGGAGCGCATCGTTTTCCGGATCCTGCGGAATCTTCGTGTTGTAAAAC
>CAXTSF010000085.1:0-12662 GCA_964246865.1 uncultured Terriglobus sp. | reverse complement strand
GCACCGGAGCAGCTTCGGTGCCCTCCTTTTGTCTGGAGCCGGATCAGTTTCTTAGGCCGGCTCAGTTTGTGAGCCGGGTTGGGGTGCGCATCGCGGGTGTGTGAGCGGCTTGCGATCAGCGAAGCAGGCCTGGTGACGGTGGCACGCCGGTATGGGCCCAGCGCACCGTCTCGTCGAAGGCTCTGCCGATCTCGTCCTCGGAGAAGGTGCAGTGCCCCTCCCGCTTGACGTATTGCTGCACCAGATTTTGTGAGAAGCCAGCGGCCTCCACCTCGGAGTTGTACAGGGCGAGATTGGCAGAGGGGACCAGGGGGTCGTAGACGGTGTGCAGCGCCAGCATGGGGCGGGTGAGCCGGCCGCTTGGCGAGTAGTGAGCCAGGAGGTACTGCAGGGCTTTGGGGTCTGCTGCGTAGCGATGAACGCCGTCATTCAGGGCATAGTCCGTGACGCTGTTGACGCTACTGCCGGTGTAGATAAAGTTGCGGTTGTCGAAGGGATTGCCCCCAGATTTCCGCTGCAGGTCGCCAATGACATAGGTGAAGTAGGTCATGGCGCGCGCAACCTCAGGGTCGGTGTGGAGGCCGGTGATGGTGCGAATGGCAAGCGCCGCGTCGGGCTTGGCGCGGAGTGCAGTGAGTGCCTTCAGCCGAAGCGCCTCGCTCTCCTCAAAGTTACCGGGAACGGGATCGAGCGGCGGCATGACGCCAGGAAAGTAAAAATCGAAGGCAGCTCGCCAGGCAAAGCGCCGGTTCAGGTGCACCGCTGTGGGCCCGATGGCACCGCACATGTCGAGGCCGGCCGTGTAGACGCGGTTGTTCAGCTCCATGGTGACCATCGTGAGGGCACCGCCCATGGAGACACCGGCCGCGTAGGTTTCGCGAGGCGATCCATACTTGCGGACGAAATAGCGGCGGAGCTCTTCGGACTCGGGATAGGCCCATTGCAGAGCCCAGCCGGTGTGCGAAAAGCCGCTCTGCACGATGGCATAGCCCCGGCGAAGAATGGGCTCGGGTTCCTTGCCGATGCTGCCGTCAATGCGATACCGGTAGGGTTTCTCCGAATAGCCGTGGTAGAAGACGACCAGGCTGCGATTCCAGTTGCTGGGCACGTCGATGCGGTACTCGGCATTGCCGAGCACGCCTACCTCCGTGATACCCGCGGTGGTGCGAAGGATTTCAGGCTCGGTGCTCGGGGTCGGCGTGGCCTGCGCCGCCGCTGCGGGAGCAAAGGCCGCCGTGAACATGGACAAGAGAGTGGCTACGAATGGAACGGCGAACGGAACGAGAACTCGCGGGAGGGTGCATCTGCGGCGGAATCGGTGAGCCATCGAGGCAGAAGATCGCATAGCAAGACGAATAAGGTGAGCATACGTGAGAACTAAAGGCTTAAGAGTACGCAAGAGCGACAGGAGATGGCTGCAAGCGGGATTCGGTGTTGATGTGAGAGAGGAAAACAGCTAGCGCGAAGGCGTCGCCAGGGTGGTGAGAGATGCCTGTGGTGTCTCCCTGCGCGCTCCCCGGAGCGTAATGCCCAGAGCATAAAGCCGGTAGGGCAGTTGCAGCGGGGACGGCCATAGCAGAAGCGAATGGATGTGATATCGGATGGCTTTCGCCCGGTTTTGCGAGGCGCGTGCGGTCAGTGCCGCGCGAAAGCACTGCTCACTGAGGATGCGTCTTCGCCAGATGTGACGGCGCGGGCCGTGAAGGTCGTTCAGGAGCACCGGCTCCAGCATCTGCTGGAAGTCGCGCATCATGTGATCGGCGTCGCCACTGAGGCCGGACACGCTGACGCGGTAGTTGGTGAGCGGCGCATTGACACAAAGGAAGGGACCGACCTGCCAGAGCCGGAACCAGAGCTCCCAGTCTTCGGAGCCGCGGTGCCGTTCATGGAAGCCACCGGAGTGCTGAAGTGCCTCCCGCGTAACCACGACGCACGAGGGCGCGAGTGAAGGATTGCGCATGCGCAGCACAGGACCGAGATCGCTGGGACGGCTGACACGGGCCGGTGTCTCCCTGCCATCCGGATGCACCAGCATGAGTCCGGTATAGCAAAGGATGGCGCGCGGGCTCTCCTCAAGCGCTCGGATCTGCCGTTCGAGTTTGTCCGGCGACCAGGTGTCATCGGCGTCGAGGAAAGCAATGTACCGGCTTGTGGACGAGCGCACGGCAAAGTTGCGAGCGGCTGCAGGTCCGCCGTTCTGCTGCTCAAGAAGTGTGACGTAGGGGCCGTAGGCGGCGACGATGCGGCGGGTGTCATCGGAGGAGCCGTCGTCGACCACGATCACTTCATCCGGCTGCAGCGTTTGGGAGAGAACACTCTCGATGGCATTCCGGATAAATGAGGCAGCGTTATACGCAGGGATGACCACAGCGACAGAGGCCGGTTTGCTGGGCGTGGCTCCCGTCATAGGGTCTCCCCCGGACTGCACGTCCTGAAAGGATTTCGAGGCAAAGCAACGCAGTTTGCAGAGGCAATCACGAAGTTCAGAAGAGCATTTGGCTGATATCCCCAGCAATGCTGCCAAAGTTGCATGCTACGGAACGAAGGTTGCCATGCCATTCCGTTTGTCTCCCGCGACAATAGTAGAGGGTTTGAGCGATCAATGTAGTGCCGCTGCTGCTTGTGTGCGCGTGATGACACAGCGCGAGTCAAAACTTGCTCCGTAGACGGAAGCGAAGGCTATTCTTGCAGGGACTCCGGGGACAACGGTGTTTCATAAGCAGTACGAATGAGGTGGTATGGGGTCGGTGAGCGGCGCACAGGCGGTCGTCATTGCAGGAGCGGGACCGGGTGGACTTGGACCGCTGTTTGCGGCAGCGAATGTAGGACGGCTGGACGCGCTGCTGGCAGGTGGCGTCACCATTCTGGAGCGTGGCCGCTGGATCGGCGGCGGGTCCCTGAACCAGTACGCGATCCAATCCGATAGCGCGGCAGAGGCATTTCTGGATATTGCGGTGCGAACAGAAGAGCCGCGCCTGCGTGCGTTGCGCGCGCACCCGATTGCACAGGAGCTGGCAGCCTACGGTACGGGCAGCGCTCCCCTGACCCTGGCCGCGAAGTTTCTGGCACTGGCTAGCGAGACGATGTGCCGCATCGTGGCTGAGTCAGAGCGGGGCCGAATTCTGCTGGGGGTGGAGGTCGTCTCCGTTGCAGAGATATCGGACGATCTTTGGAGAACACGCTTTGTTCACGCGGCGTCCGGGGTGGAACACGAGGTGGTGTCTTCGTCGGTGGTGATTGCGACGGGAGCGCACCAACCAAAGGAGCGGCTGTGGACGGAGCCGGTCGCGGGTGAGCCGCTGCTGCCGCGCTACGCGGGCAAACTGCTGCAGTCGAGTGACGTGTTCGCCCATGACGGCGTGGGCCGGATCACGGAGATGCTGCACGGCAGGACGGCACCGAAAGTGACAATTGTGGGAGGGTCCACGAGCGCAGGAGCGGTGGCTGTGAGTCTGCTCCACCGGATGCCGAAGGTCCAGTTTGGCGAGGGTGGGGTGACGATCCTTCACCGGAAGCCCCTGCGCATCTTCTATAACTCGGCAGCGGAGGCGCTGGAGGACGGGTACACAGAGTTTACGGCAGAGGATATCTGCCGCCTGACGGCGCGGGTGTACCGGCTATCCGGGTTCCGGCTGGACTCGCGCGAACTGATTATGAAGGCGCGCGGCATTGGCGGGCGGCCACCGGAACCCCGGTTGCGCCTGCAGCAGATTACGGAAGAAAGCTTTGCCGAGGCGCACAGCACCCTGGCGGAGTCGGATCTGGTGATTGCGGCCATGGGCTACCGGCCACGTGTCTGCCGGGTGCAGCATGCGAGTGGAGAGATCGCATTGCACAAGCCGAGTGGCGACCGTTGGGCCATGGTGGACCAGCAGTGCCGGCTGATGCGCGAGGATGGGACCGGAATCGACGGGCTCTTCGGGATCGGCCTGGCGGTGGGTCCAGCTGCCAGCCACGAGCTTGGGGGGGAGACGGGCTTCCGTGGCCAGGTCAACAGCCTGTGGCTGTGGCAGCACACGCTGGGGCTGCGCATCGCGGATGGCGTGGCAGAGCGGATGCACGCGAGCAAATCCGTGAAGGGGAATGCACCTAAGGGGCAAGGATCCCAGCCGTTGTCGTTGCCCGTGATCCGTCCGGTACCACCGAAGCTGAGCCGGCATGCGCTGGAACTGGCGGAGATCGAGCAATCCGGCGTTTATTCCAACTATGGGCCGGTGAATACGCGGTTGGAAGACGAGTTGCGGGAGTCGCTGTTTGGCGAGGGTGCATGCCTGACCGTTTGTAATGCGACGATCGGTCTGATGATGGCCATGCGGGAGGTGGTGGGAGAGCACCACGGAACGCACCACGGGGAGCGCCGGTATGCCCTGATGCCGTCGTTCACCTTTGCAGCCACGGCGCAGGCGGCTCTGTGGTGCGGGCTGACTCCGCTGCTGTGCGACATGGATCGTGAGACATGGCTGCCGTGTGCGGCGAGCGAGGAGAGACTGCTTCAGCAGTATGCCGGCCAAGTCGCGGTTGTGGTGCCGTATGCGACGCTCGGCAACAGCCTGGACCTCGTACGCTACCGCAGACTGGCGGACACATACTCCGTGCCTGTGGTGATTGATGCGGCCGCGTCCCTGGGATCGCTGGACGAGGCCGGCAAGCAATTTGGCAGCGGCTTCGCATGGCCTGTGGTCTTCTCCATGCATGCAACCAAACCATTCTCGGTCGGCGAGGGAGGCTTGATCTATTGTGCGGACCCAGACCGGTTGGCGCGCCTGCGCACGATGGGATCGTTTGGCTTTGGAGCGCCGCGTACGGCGACCATGCTTGGAATCAATTCGAAGATGCCGGAGGTGACAGCGCTGACAGCCTTGCTGGAGTTGCGCCGGTTTCCTGAGGTGGTCCGGCACCGCGAGGCGCTTGCGCAGGCGTACCGGCAGGGCTGGAGCAAAGGCGAGGAGCTCCGTCCGCAGAAGCAGATGGGACTGCGTCAGTCGCGTGCATTTGAGTCGGTGCTGCTGCCGCGAAGTTTAGCGCCAGTGCGTGCGAAGGTCGCGGACGGCCTGAAGGTCCTTGGGATTGGAAGCGGAACCTACTTCAGCCCGCATCTTGCGGAGCAGCCGTATCTGCGGGAGCACTCGATCGCGGGCAGTCTGCCGGTGACGGCGGATGTGGCAGGGCGGATTCTGTCATTGCCGTTGCTGGACACAATGACGGTCGAAGATGTCGAGACCGTCGTGCGCAGCCTGCGGGAGGTGACGGAGCATGCCGGACAGTCGCTGGCGAGTGAGTTCAAGAAGCCACCCGTACGGCTGGAGATGATGCCCCACGCCGTAGAGTCAGGGAGCAGCGCAGCGGCAGCCATTTAGGATCTCCGCGCCGGAAGACAGCTCAGGCGGGCAGCTCGCCGGAGTTGGTTCTTCGTGCAAGCTCAAAGTTCCTGCCGCGCTTCGCAGCACGATCCCTGCGGAAGAAGTGCATTCGCCGGGGTTCAGGCCGGAAGAGCGTGCTTTTCCGGGAGCTGGGCGCCGGGGTGGAGCAACATGTGTGCGGCGATCTTATACCGGCGCAGTTCGTGAAAGGGATGCCGCGCGAGGGAGTGGAGCATCATGCGGAAAGCACCCGGGCGTTGGGTCTGCCGGAGGAGAATGGCGGCCTCAGCCTCAAGACGGCTGATGACACGGCGGCCGTGAGTCTGACGCGCGAGGGGAGAGAGAAACGGGAGAATGGCTGTTTGTACGACACGCAGATTCGCGTGGAGGATCGGCAATGGGTTGTGGCTGTTCCCCGTGGTGAGCACGCGGTAGTGCAAGGTCGGATCGGCGACGTGCGCAAAGACGGCACTGTCGCGCATGAGCCGCAGCCAGAGCTCCCAGTCCTCACAGAAGTCATGCCGGCTGCTGTAGCCGCCCACACGTTCAAAGACGGTACGACGGATAGAGACGGAACTGGGCGTGATGGGGCAGCGGTCGAGGAGAACACGCGGGAGCGCTTCCGGCGTGGGCAGGTGCGCTGTTTCGGCCAGGTGCCAGGCAGGGTTCTGCTCATCGTTGCGCAGCAGCATGCGGTCGCTGTAGCAGACGTCCGCCGCGGGTGTGCGGGCGATTGCGTCTGCCTGTCGTGCAAGGTGGTCAGGCGTCCAGAGGTCGTCCTGATCGAGGAAGCTGAGCCACTCTGCGGAGGCGAGCGCGGCACCGAAGTTCCGGGTTGCGGAAACGCCGTGATTGCTGCGGAAGGTGTAGTGGATGCGGCTGGAGAGTGGCTCCACCACGTGACGCGAGGGGCGGGGTGAGCCGTCATCGATGACGAAGATCTCCCGCGGGGACAGGGTCTGCGCGAGGACGGTATCCAGGGTTTCACGCAGGTATCTCTCGCCGTTGTAGACGGGGATGATGACGGCGAAGGTGGGAGTCGGCGGCAAAAGGGATCCAGACGCGGCCTGTGTGTGCGGCCCAGTCTCTAACGTAAACGCTGTGGCTCCTTTATTCTGCACAACTTTTGCGGTAGAGAGCCGAAGCCTGAGGCAGAAAGCCATAGCAGAGAATACGGCAATGCGAGGGAGGGGCAGGGTCGGTCTCGCGGGGATCCTTCGCTACGCTCTGGATGATGGTGGCTGCGCTCAGAACAACGACCGCGCTCCGAACAACGACCGCGCTCCGCAATCGGTAAAGCATTGGGAAGACAGAAAGCCAACACTGGCGGGGCAAGAGAAGCGCAGCATCGAGGCGGAAGTTGCCGCATCGAAAACGCAGAGGTGGTGCGAATGGCGAAGACGGTGATATTTCGTGAGCTCGGCGGACCGGAAAAACTGAAGATTGAAGATAGAACGACGCGCGCTCCAGAGCAGGGCGAAGCCAAGCTGCGCGTGGAGGCAGTCGGCCTGAACCGTGCGGAGTTGATGTATCTGGATGGACACTACTTCGAACAGCCTGTATTTCCATCCCGGATCGGCTATGAGGTGACGGGCATCGTGGAGGCGGTGGGGCCCGGCGTGGATACGAGCTGGATCGGCAAGCGGGTTGGCACGGTGCCGGGGTATTCGATGAACCGCAATGGTGTGCTGGGTGAGGAGGCCGTTGTCCCGGTAGATCACATGGTGGAGCAGCCGGAGAAGCTTTCGCCGGAGGAGGGGGCCGCGACGTGGATGCAATATCTGACGGCGTACCCGGCGCTGGTGATGCACGGCAGGGTGACCACAGATGACTTTGTGCTGATCACGGCGGCCTCCAGCAGCGTCGGCCTGGCGGCTATCCAAATGGCCAAGGCGGAGGGAGCAAAGTCGATTGCAACGACGCGGCGCAGCGATAAGCGCGAGGCCTTGCTGGCCGAGGGCGCGGACTATGTGATCGCGACGGAAGAGGAGGACCTCCCGGCGCGCGTCCGGGAGATCACGGCGGGCAAGCTGGCGCGGATTGTGTTCGACCCGGTTGGTGGACCGATGGTGACGAAGCTTGCAGATGCCACGGCACCCGGCGGCACGATCTTCATCTACGGCGATCTTTCACAGCAGCCGGTGCAGGTTATGCCGATGCAGCTGATCGGAAAGAAAATTGCGCTGCGAGGCAATTCGCTGATGGAGACGATGGCCGCGGGAGTCTCTGCCGTGGCAAGGCAGTACGTGCTGGACCGCATTCAAGATGGGCGTTTCCGGCCGAAGATTGCGAAGGCGTTCACGCTGGATCAGACGGTAGAAGCGTATCGCTACATGGCTTCCAATCAGCAGATTGGCAAAATTGTCATCACGGTCTGAGCCGGTAGATGTTGGTATCCGAGACGCATACGCAACAGAAAGGCAGGCCATGGCCTGCCTTTCTGTTTCCGTAGTGAAGATCACTGATCAGTAGCGTGGACGGTAGCCGAGCTGGAAGGGATTGCCCGCGAGTGAGGCGATGAGATACCACCCGGTGGCACCGATGTGGAGGGATGGGCCATAGGTGTAGCCGAAGCCGGTATCGAGCACACTGGTCGCGGCTACCACACCGAGGCCGGTTGGGATAGCGCGGCCGGCGACGGTCTGGCCAGCACCGAGCAGATGTTGCGCCTTTGCACAGCTTTCCAGCAGCGTAATGGCGGAGGAGATGTCGCCAAGGAGCTTCGGCAGCGGCTCCGATGCCTGCAGGACACGTGCCGCCAGCGCGGCCGCGGTGTGGGCAGTGCCCTCCAACCAGACAGCATTGGGATCGTCGGCGCTGGTGACAAGGCTCGCGGTATCGAAGACGAGACCGCGGAGCGTCACAGAGCCGGTCAGGCTGGAGTGGGGCGCGGCCGCGGTGTCCGTGGTCTGCAGATTGGCGAGTGCCCAATCGATGGTGCCCGCGTAACGGCGGTCCAGCGTCGCCAGAAAGGACCAGGTCTGGGTGTCCTCCGGGATCGGGAACGTGTTAATCGTCGAGCCATCGGGGAGAGTCCCTGTGTAGAAGAAGGGACCTGCGGGGTTGTAAACCGCCAGGACGAAAAGCAGAGCATGGTCGGCGAGCGAGGCCCAGGATGCACCGTTGCCGGCCGCACCACCGGAGGTGAGCTGGCTGAGCATGGTGAACAAGGCGTAGACATCAATGTTGTGCTCGGTCGCGCGGCCGTTGCCGGAGGGGACGGACTGGTTCTGCGGATTGATATTTGTGCCGAAGGAGTAGCCGCCAAGGCCGGTGGTGCTGTAGGTATTGTTCACGATCCAGTTGGCGACGAGCAGCGCGCCTTTTAGGTAGGCGGCGTTGCCGGTGCTGCGATAGAGCTGTGCAAGCGCCATACCGGCCCACGCCTGATCCCCCACGGCGCTTGTGTAGAAGTAGAAGGGAAACGCGGCGGGTGTGATGTAGGCGCCGCTGCCGTCCGTGGCGGCCTGATTGACAAAGTAACCCTGCGCAAACCGGCCGTCGCTGAAGGGAAAGTTGTGCGCCTGAGCATAGAGGAGGCCGTTGCCGAGGATCTCCGCGCGGGCAACCAGGGATGGGTCACCACTCGCGAGATACGCATGGATAGAGACGGCGTTGTCATAGGTGAAGGCGGTGGCGCCTAGCGCCTGGTCGCTGTAGCTCTGGGTGAGGCGGATGGTGCTGCCGGTGGCGTAGGCATCCATCATGAGGTTTTGAAACTGGAATGCGCGCTTTACAGAGTCGGCGAGTGAGGCTGCGCCGGAGAGAAGGCCCGAGGCGCGAACAGAAGCGGCCGCGGGCTGTGCCGGTGCGCTCGCGGGAAGCAGGGTAGAGGCTGCGGCGGCAGAACCGAGGGCGAGCAGATTGCGTCGAGAGAGTTTGCTGATGTGCACGGGAGCGAAGGTCCTTTCAGAGACGGACCTACTGTAGCCAGACCGGCAAAGAGTACGCAAGTAGCGGAGAGCGCCGCTGTCGTAGGAGAAGGGTGTGATCTGCGGTGAAGGGTTTGATTGGTCGGGACGACTGGATTCGAACCAGCGACCTCACCCACCCCAAGGGTGCGCTCTACCAGGCTGAGCCACGTCCCGACACGGCACAGGTGCTGCCGCTTCATGCGACTGCCCTACCTGCGCTCGCTTCAAGTGTACACGTCCATGCCGCTCGCCGGATTAGAAGCGTCCGAGCGAGTTGCGGACGTGGAAGTGGTACCGAAGGCCGGCGCTGTACTGGGATAGACAGAAGGCGGGAGGCGTATCGGTCAGGCGTCAATGCTGCTGCTGCAGGTCAAAGCGAACGGCGCATGCCTAGCTCCGTGCGACATGGGGCCGCCCTCGAAGGTGTACACGGCGGAGTTGTCGCGAGTTTCGTTCCCGACTGCCCGGTTGAATCGGATCGACGCAGTTGCGGCGCACGAACAGTCGTTGTGTTGGAGGAGAGTTCAAACAGCTTTGCCACTTTCTGCCTTCACGGGACAAACCTTTTTGAACGGGCTACATTCCTAGGATCAACAAAGCTTTCGTGGAGGAGCGACACCAAGGATGGTCGAAGCGGTTGTGCTATGGAACGAGCCGAACAACCTCTCGCACTGGAACTTCCACCTGGATCCCGGATGGATGCGCTTTGCGGAGATGGTGAAGCTAGGCTCGGCGGCCATACGCCGCATGAATCCAGACCTGCCGATCGTGCTGGGTGGCGTGTCCTCCGCGGATGCAGACTGGCTGCGGCTGATGACCGGCTATGGGGTGATGGACGCCGTGGATGCGGTGGCGGTTCACGGCTTTCCGCTGGACTGGAATCACTGGGGCATGGACGAATGGCCGGAGAAGGTGCGCGAGGCACAGCAGGCGACCGGCAAGCCGGTGTGGGTTGCCGAGGTGGGTGTGTCGTCCTTCGGCATGGAGGAGGTCGGCGCGATGGGGGTGCGGCGCACGGTGGAGTTGCTGCGCGGACGGACACCCCGGATCCACTGGTACTCCCTCTACGATCTGCCGCCAAGCTGGCCGGCGGAGACACGGCACAGGGAGGCCGAAGGATCGTCGTACTACCGGCATTATTATCTCGGGCTGCTGCGCCATGACGGAACGCCCAAGCTTGCGGCCGCGGAGTTCCCGGTGGACGGTTCCGTTGGCCTCTGCCAGTGGTTCCACTTCGAGGATCACCGGCTGGAAGGCGCGGTGCGCTGGATGCGGGAGCACGGTGTGACCTATCTGCGTACGGGGCTTAGCTGGGCAGACTTCTACCGGCCCAACGCGATCGCGTGGTTTGATCGAATGATGGCTGCCCTTGAGCCGTTCCAGGTGTCGCTGACCCTGTGCTTTACGCCCAGTCATCTGGGGCTGGAGGAACACCACACGAGTCCTCCGAGGGACAACACGCACTTTGCCGAGTTTGCGGCGTGGGCGGTTGAGCGCTACGCACCGCGCGCGGCCTCCATCTTAACGGTGGCGCAGGAGGAGGTACTGGTCTCGTGAGCATTCTTTCGGCGCAACAGCTTCCCTTCTCCCGGCCTCGCCAGATCCTGATCACCGGCGGGGCAGGATTCGTGGGATCGCATCTTGCAGACGGACTGCTGCGGGCGGGTCACCGTGTGCGCGTGCTCGACGACCTGACGCCACAGGTGCATCCTGAGGGAAAGCGCCCGGCTTATCTATCCGAGGATGTGGAGCTGGTGCACGGGGACGTGCGCGATCCCAATCTTCTCCGAAGCGTGCTCGAGGATGTTGCGGTGGTGTACCACTTCGCCGCGACCGTCGGGGTAGGCCAGTCGATGTACGAGATCAGCCGCTACATGAGCGTGAATACGCTGGGAACGGCGGAGCTGCTGCAGGCGATCCTCGACACGAAGGCACCGGTGGAGAAGCTGATTGTGGCTTCGTCGATGTCGATCTACGGCGAGGGCCGCTATGTGGATCCGGTGACTGGCACACCCTTCGCTCCGCCGGTGCGTACCGTGGAGCAGTTGCGGCGCGGCGAGTGGGAAGTCACGGTGCGGGGTGCCAGCGGGCCACTGCGTCCGGTGCCCACGGATGAGACGAAGCCGAGCGAGATCAACAGCATGTATGCGCTGAGCAAACGCGACCAGGAAGAGCTGTGCATGATCTACGGCCGTACCTACGGGCTGCCCGTCACGGCACTCCGCTTCTTCAACATCTACGGCACGCGGCAGGCGCTCTCAAACCCGTACACGGGGGTGGCTGCCATCTTCGCGGCGCGGATGATCAACGGGCAGGCACCACTGGTGTTTGAGGACGGCGAGCAGCAGCGCGACTTTGTTAGCGTGCACGATATTGTGCGGGCGAACCTGCTGGCGATGGACCGGCCCGAGTCCGATGGCCACGTGATCAACATCGGCTCAGGAAAACCGGTAAGTATCCGGCGGGTAGCAGAGCTGCTGGCGAGCGCCCTCGGTGTTGCGCTTCAGCCGGCAATCACGGGCAAATACCGCGCCGGCGACATACGTCATTGCTACGCGGATATCTCTCGCGCTCGCGCTCTGCTTGGCTATGAGCCGCAGGTCTCGCATGAGGAGGGCTTCATGGAGCTGGCGCAATGGTTGCAGTCGCAGGAGGCGGAAGACCGCGCAGACACCATGATGCAGCAGCTTTCGACCTTTGGCCTGACCGCATGACACTTACAGCAACAAGGCATGGGAGCTCTGGAGGTTCTCTGCTGACCGGCATCGAAGAATGCAAAACCTGGAAAAAACGCACAACGGCTGTGGAGGCAGGGCTACCGATTTGAGAACGACACGTATATCCGCGAGCCCACGAAAGGTGCTGCTCTCCGGTGGCGCCGGCTTTGTCGGCAGCAACCTGGCGGCCCGGTTACTTGGCGAGCCGGACACGGAGGTACTGGTCTTCGACAACCTGTCACGTCGAGGCACAGAGCACAATCTGGCTTGGCTCCGATCGCTTCCCGAGGCGCGCGGCCGTCTGAGCTTCGTGCGCGGAGACGTGCGGGATGCGGCGAAGGTGCGGGAGGCCGCCGAGGGTGCGCGCGAGATCTACCATCTTGCGGCACAGGTTGCGGTGACGACCTCCGTAGGAGACCCCCGGTCAGACTTTGAGGTGAATGCCTCGGGCACGCTGAACGTGTTGGAGGCGGCCCGGCTGGGAGGCGAGCAGCCGATCATCTTTTTCACGTCGACAAACAAGGTGTACGGGTCGCTGTCTTCCGTGGCGGTTGAACCCTCAGGTACGCGCTACCGGGCCTTGGATCCGAGCTTTCAGGGCGCGACGGAAGCTATGCCGCTGGACTTTCACTCGCCCTACGGCTGCTCAAAGGGTGCGGCGGACCAGTATG
>CAXTSF010000084.1:7369-12710 GCA_964246865.1 uncultured Terriglobus sp. | reverse complement strand
CTCGTCGACCGAAGCTCCTGGCGTGCTGAGGAAGTACACGGCGTCGAAGCGCCCGTCGCTGCGGATCTCGTCGAGTTTCGCGTCGAGTGCCACAGGATCGATCTTTTGGCCGGCGAGTGGAGCGATCACGTTCCGCACACCTCCGGCAGCCGAACGGTTTGGAGCAGAGATGTCGATCTTCGCGATGTTGCGGGCGGGCACCGCCCGGCGAGCGCGAAGGGTGGCCTGGTAGCTGGCCCACGCCGCGTCATCGATCCGGTACCGGAGCAGGGCGGCGCGCTGCTTCTCGGCGGCTTCGTAGCCGGCTTTGGCAAGATCGGCCGACCTCGCATAGTCAGCCATGCCGGTGTTGGGAGGCGCGACCGGCTCGATGACGACATTCGCAAGCGTGCGGGAGCGCACCTCGTTGCTCCAGGAAGCAACGGAGAAGCTGCGCTGCAGGATGCCGAGAATCGAGCCGGTGTCGCCCTGGTCCGGCGGTGTGAGCGGAAGGGACACAGCGAGAATGACGTCGGCATAGAGGTCGTTCTTCACGACCTCCACGGGCAGGTTCTCCACGATGGCACCGTCGACATAGATGTGTCCACCATCTTCGAGAGGTGGGAAGACACCAGGGATGGAGATGGAGGCGCGCACGGCTTCGGCGAGCGGACCCTCCTTGAAGACGGCCTCACGGCCGACGAGGATGTCCGTGGCGCCGCAACGGAAGGGGATCGGCATGTGGTCGAAGTCGGCCTGGCCGCCGTTGGCGAGGAACTGCGCGCTGAGGAACTCGTTCAACCCGCTGTCGAGCAGGACGCCATTACGGATGGCGATGCCATGACGCAGGCCGATGTTGATGCCGCCGGGGAGAAAGCGGCTATCCTCGCGCCGGCGAAAGTTGAGGGCCTTGAAGTCCTGGGTGAGACGGAAGACCTTGGAAATGACCTGGTCGCGGGTGAGGTCCGTCATCTGATCAGGCGTGTGGCCAGTCGAGTAGAGGGCGGCGATGAGCGAACCCATGCTGGTGCCGGCGATGACGTCGACGGGGATGTGGTTCTCTTCCATCCAGCGGAGCACGCCGATCTCGCTGAGGCCGAGAGCGCCGCCGCCACCAAGGGCGACACCGATGCGGGGCCGGCGCATGATTGCCGGTTGCGCCGTTTCCGGCACGGGGGCGGCCGTTTGCAACGCGGGATCGACCGTTGTCGCGGCCGTCGCTGCCGGTCCTTCCTGCGCTGGAAGACGATGGCTGCAAGTGAGATTCGTGATGACAAGCGCACAGGTGGCAAGGGAGACGCCGCGTTGGGGAGAGGCCCGGTGCTTGTGCATTCGATTAGGATACGGGCGTGGGGAGACGAGCGATAGCAGCCTGTCGCGGCATGCTGCTCGGCTCCCGTCTGTAAGGAGACTTCGAAGTGATGAGAGAGGTCGCGATCCGGCCCGGAGTGATGTTGCTGGAGTGGCTGGTGAACGGGCTGCGCAGGCAGCGCAGGCTCTTCCATAAGGACGATGAGGAGGCACTGACGGCGCGGGTCGGCCGTGAGGGCGAGCACCTGGCGTACTTTCACCTGAGGCGCCTCGGTTACACCGTCGTGGCCCGGCGATGGATAACGGAGGTGGTGGATGGCGAGGTGGACCTGATCGCGTGGCACGGGAACACGCTGTGCTTTATCGAGGTAAAGACGCGATCCCGCAAGGATGCGTTTGCGGCAGAGTTTGCCGTGGACGAGAAGAAGATGCGCGCCCTCAAGCGGATGGCGGAGGCGTATGTACGGCTGGTAGCCTCGAGCGGACGTGTGGAGCCAGACTCGATCGCGAGGCGTTTCGATGTGATATCCGTGTATCTGCAGCCGGGTGGGCGTCCGGAGATTCAGCGGATGGCGAATGCTTTCCGGTAGACCTCGGCGGGCGTGACCCGTTTGGCGCAGTGCCGGTGTCTAAGGTCGTGTGTATGTTGGTAGCTGGAGATACGGAGGTTTGCTGAACCGATGACGCTGATGGATGCACCCGCCTTTGATCTTCGCCGTGCGAACCGGATCCGCAACCTGCTGATTGCGCTGCTGGTGCTTGTGGTGCTGTCGATCCTTCTGGCGGTTGCCGGCTTTTTCATGGGGCATGGCTGGGCGTTCTCGAACTTGCCCGCGGAGCGGCGGGTAGACAAGTTTCTGACGGCGATCGAAAAGAAGGATTTTGCGACAGCGTACGGCGTCTATGTGAACGATGCGGACTGGCAGAGCCACCCGGAGAAGCATAAGGAGTACCCGCTGGACCGCTTCACGGAGGACTGGACGACGTTCAGCCCGGTGGGGCCGATTCTGTCGCACCACGTGGACAAATCGGTGACGGATGGATCCGGTGCGTTTGGGACGACCATCCTCGTGGGGTCGACGGTGAACGGGAGTAAGCGGCTGTTCCTGCCGCTGCAGCGGTCAGACGGAACGCTGAGTTATCCAGCTCCGCATATTTTTGAATATTAATCCTGCCAGTTGACAGGCAAGGAAACTGTCGAACTCCGCCCTGCGGGGAGATGGCGGCGGAAGGCGCAGTCGCGTAAAGCAGCCTCAGTGCGGCAAGGTGGGGTTCTTGCCCAGGCTGACGAGATTGCTGAGGATGCGGAAGGGTCCCGGCACGCCCTCAGGAAGCTGGCGAAAAAAAGCATATGCCAGGTAGACGTAATAGCCCTTGCCGTACCGGGCGTAGATGAGGCCGCCCGTCTGCGGGTCCTGCCCTGCGTCATGGACTGAAGTAAGTGCTGCGTAGCGTGGATCGAAGGAGCGCGGAAACCCGTGGCCTCGCTCCTCCACCCAGCCGCTGAAATCATTCGTGGAGATGCGGTTGGGCCAGGTGAACAGCGGATCCTCAGGCTTGAGCAGTGTCACGGCGGCGTCTTCCTCGACCACCTTTTCGGCATCGCCCGGAACTGCGATGGGATAGGGCGGAAGCGCGGTGTCGTACTCCGGCGTCTGGTACTGCGTGATGACAACACCGCCGTCGTGCACATAGCGAAGCAGCCGGTCATTGTTGAGCCGAAGGTCGCGACGTGCGGCGTAGGTGCGGATGCCAAGCACGACGGCGTCATAGAAACGGAGATCCGCCTGGGCAAGTGCCTCTGCGGTGAGCATGGTGGGGTGAATGCCCATCTGAAGCAGGGCCGGGGGCACATCATCGCCGGTGCCCATCACATAAGCGACACGAAGGCCGGGAGCGGTAAGCAGGTCGACGCCGCGGAGCCGGCTCTGCGCGGCGGTATAGCGGGGAAAGGGAAGAATGCCCGGATAGCCGATGCTCTGAAAACCCTCTGTGTAGGTCTTGCCGGCAGACGTAGCGGACGCTGTGATGGTGTACGGCGCAGCTTGGAGATTACGTGGCGTGATGTCGAAGTGGACGGGAGTGTCCTGGTTGTCGCGCTCGGTGGAGAAAGCAGCGGAGGGTGGGAAGGCGGTCCAGCCGCTGGGAAGTTGCAGGGTGACCGTGCCGTTTGCCGGATCTTTGACGCTTGAGTGAACGGTGAGATCCAGGGGCAGCGTTGTGGCGGTGAGCGGGATGATGCCAGCGGAAGGCTCGACACGGATGGAGACAGCCGGAGCCACGGTGAGCGGCCAGAGGACGACGCCCTCGCCGAGAACCTTGTGAGCTGTCTGGACGGTGCCGCGAAGTTCGGCCTCAGTGTTGTTGTAGGTGTAGGTGGCGACAACCTCGGCGGGGTAGGGCGGCTCGGGATGGCTGAGATTGTCTATGCCGGTGACGGTGTAGTTGCTCTGCTCAACAGAGCCGCGCGTGAAGTAAGGGCGGGTAAGCGCGGCGGTCTCCGGCACGGCGGTGGTGAGAAGAGCGTCTTTTGCCTCCCCGGCGGCGAGAGCGCCCGGGATGGATTGCAGATCGCGTTGCGGCCAGGGTGCGCCGGTATGGGTGAGCAGGACGGTCCGCGTGATGGTGACCGGCTCCTTGCCGCCGTTACTGAGGTGTGCATCGATGAGCAACGATGCCCCCGGCGTAGCCGTGAGGGAGACGCCTGCGGTGGCGCTGTTGCCGATGGGATCGGCAGGACCGAAGGGCGAGGGGCGCGATGGCGGCGCCTTGAGCGGCTGCACGGTGGCGAGAAGGCGAAGGCCGAGGGCCTCGGCGAGAGCGTCGTTGAACTGCTGCTGCTTGAGGGTGAGTTCATGTGCGACGCTGGCCTTTGCATCCTCCGGAGCGGAGCTCTGCTGCACATCCCGCAGAAGCTCGCGGGTGAGATGAAGGCCGCGGGCGATGGGTGCGGCGCAGGGCGTGGTGTTCCGGGGCTGGAATAGACGCTGCGCCTCGTCGACCTGCGCGCCGATGGCCTGCAGCCGAGTGCGAAGGGCGGGCTGCTGCGCGGAGGGCAGGTACGCGGCCATGCCTTCGAGGCCCGTGTCGATGCCGTCGAAGAAGGTGTCCTCATGGGCGGGAAGCGGCCCATCTGTAACGCGCGACGCGTAGAGGTGATACCCCACATCAAAGGCACCAGCCGCCGGGATGGGCACTCCGCCATTCTGCGATTTCTGCTGGTTCAGGCCTTCGCGCGCAATCTGCAGATAGGTGCGGCCGAGGAGCGAGTCCCAAGTGCCCTCGGGAATGGAGAGAGTTTCGGAAGGGACACCGTCCATCGAGTTGCCAGTGGCGTAGTTGCGGAAGCGGACGGGCTCGGTGTGGCCGGTGGCATAGTCGTAGATACCGCTGCCGGTGACGCGGGCGAAGGGGACGCGGGCGTAGACCTTGAGCGCCTTCCAGGGCCGCAGGCCCTCGCGGATCTGCTCAGGGAAGCGGTTGGGGTCGGCGGCGGCGGTGAAGGCCTCCTGCGCCATGACTCCCGAGGCCTGATGATGGCCGTGGCCGGCGGAACCATTGCCGGCGAAGCCGCTGGTGATAACCATGGGGCGGGTAGTGCGGACGACCCGGACGACATCGGCGAGAAGCTGATCGTGATGCCACTGCGTCAGGGCCTCGTCGAGGGTCTTCGAAAAGCCGAAGTCGGCGGCGCGGGTGAAGTAAAGATCCACGCCGTCGTAGCGGGTGCTGCTGAGCAGCTCCTGGGTGCGAAGGATGCCGAGCGAATCCCAGAAGTCGCCCGTCATGACGTTCTGGCCGCCCTCGCCGCGCGTAAGGGAGAGCAGCGAGACCGTTGCACCGGCATGACGGCTTTCATACGCGAGCATGCCGCCGTCCTCATCGTCAGGATGCGCATTGATCATAATGAGGCTGGCTCGGGTGCCGAGCTTGCGCAGGAGCTGCTGCAGGCCTGCGGCACCGCGGTCGATAGGGAGAGGCTCTGCAAAGGCGGACGGAGGCCTTGTGCCGGTCGATGGAAGCACAGGCGGCTGCTGAGCTGCCATGGTGT
>CAXTSF010000084.1:0-7359 GCA_964246865.1 uncultured Terriglobus sp. | reverse complement strand
ATCTTGAAGCGCGGGCTGGGCACGGCAGCGGCACTGGGCGCGAACATCATTGACATGGTGGGTGTGGGACCGTTTATCACGTTGCCGCTGATGGTGGCCGCGATGGGCGGTCCGCAGGCAATGCTGGGATGGGTGCTCGGCGCGGCGCTGTCGTTGCTGGATGGCTGCACCTGGAGCGAGCTGGGCACGGCCTATCCAGAGGCCGGTGGATCGTATGCCTATCTGAACCGCGGGTTTTCGCCTCAGTGGGGAAGACTGCTGGCATTCCTGTACGCGTGGCAGCTCCTGTTCTCAGCACCGCTGTCGATTGCCTCGGGGTGCATCGGGTTTGCGCAGTACATGCGCTGGTTTCTGCCGCACTCGGGCGTCAGAGCGCAGACAGGTCTGGCGATGCTGGCCTGCCTGGGGTGTACGTCCCTGCTCTTCCGGCCGGTAGCCGGGGTGGGGCGGATCACACGCGGGCTCGGCATCGTGGTGGTCGCGACTCTGATGGCGGCGATCGCTGTCGGTTTTACCCATTTCTCAGCGGCCCGGGCATTTGCCTTTCCGCCTGCGGCGTTCCGCGTGGATGGAAGCTTCTTCGCCGGCCTGGGGGCGGGTTTGCTGATCTCCGCGTATGACTTCTGGGGGTACTACAACGTGTGTTTTCTCGGCGGAGAGGTACAGGAGCCGCAACGGACCATACCACGGGCAATCTTCGGTTCCATTGCCGTTGTGGGAACGCTGTACCTCCTGATGAATGTGGCCGTGCTGGGCGTGCTGCCCTGGCGCGGGATGGTTCCGGTAAGCGGTGGGCAAGGGCCGAAACAGTATGTGATGGCGAGCTTTGCGGAGGCGGCGTTCGCGGGCCACCGATGGGCGCATGGTGCGGGTTCCGTAGCTGTGGTGCTGATCGCCATGGCATCGCTGGCTTCCGTGTTCGCGCTGCTGCTGGGCTATTCGCGCATCCCGTTTGCGGCGGCGCGGGATGGAAACTTCCCTGCCCTCTTCGGACAGCTGGATGAGCGGCATGGGTTCCCGAGGAACTCTCTCTTGGTGCTGAGCGGTGCGACGCTGGTGTGCTGCCTCTTCCAGCTGCAGGCCGTGATTGCGTCGCTGGTGGTGCTGCGGATTCTGTTTCAATTCCTGCTGCAGGGTGTGGCAGTGATGCTGCCGAGGCACCGGGCGCAGAGGCGGCTTGCGGGGCGGTTCCGCATGCCGCTCTATCCGCTGCCGGCGCTGCTGGCCATGCTGGGATTCGTCTTCGTGCTTGTGTCACGGCCGCGCATCGGGGTGGAACTGCGGCTGGTGACAGCGGTGCTTCTCAGCGGCTTGGTGGTGTATGGATTACGGGCGCGGTTGAGGAGCAAGACGGGTTAGGTACCGATGCGGCCCAGGCCGATGCCGATGATGTAGGTAACAATGCCCTCGGCGGCGCCGATCCAGGTCATCTCAAAGCCGCTGCTCCACCAGGAGCGGACCGTGATGAGGGACTTGGCGGCACCCACGGCGAAGTGAGCGATGAGCGAGATAATGGCCGCCCAGACGACGGCCGTGTAGCCGCCGATAAAGAAGAACGGGATAATTGGGATCGTGGCGCCGAGCGCGGTGGAGAGCGCACCGGAGAGGGCAGATGTCATGGGATTGCTGAGCGCCTCCTCGGTAGAGTTGAGGCGTTCAGCGGCAAGAGCGCGGAGGAACTGCTCCTTATCCTTGGCAATGTGCTCGACGGCACGGTCGGCATCCTCGGCAGGAATGCCCTTGACCTGGTAGTAGAGCGAGAGCAGCTCGTGCGCCTCGGCGCTGTTGTTCTCGATGGCTTCTCGCTCGCGGGCGACCTCGGCCTCGTAGATCTCACGCTCGCTGCTGGCGGCAAGGTACGCGCCGGATCCCATGGAGAGGGCGCTCGCGATCATGCCGGCGATGCCTGCGAGCAGGACGAACTTGCGATTGCCGAGCGTGGCTCCTGAAACGCCGGAGACGATACCGAAGATGGCGCCAAGGCCGTCGTTGACGCCGTAAATGGCGTCGCCGATCCAGCCGGCAGTCTGGCGGCCGGCTCCGGTGCGCTTGGCCAGCAGAGCTTCCAGCATGGACCTGGGATCGTCGCTGGTCTCCCGAACTGCCTCTTTGCCGTATCGATTGCGAAGAAGCGTGCTGAGTTCACGGTAGTGATCGCCCTCTTCGCGCATCACGGTTTCAAGGATCTGCACGCTTTCCGGGTCGCCGAGATCCTTAAGCTGCCTCGCGTACTTGGCGATGTCGCGACTCTCCTCAATCTCCAGGCGGCGCAGAGCAAGCTGGGAGCCGCCGACGCGGTTGAGCAGACTGACACCATCCTTGCGTCCGCGGAAGACCGGTGCCGTGCCGCGGAGGGCCTCGATGCGTCCGGCCCAGAGGTCGGCATGGGCGTGCTCGGCGGTGGCGAGCGAGCGGAGGCTGTTGGCACGCACAGGATCGCTCTCGCGGTCAGCGAGGGCGTTGTAGGTGTAGAAGCCTTCCATCTCCGCCTGCCAGTTCCCTTCGAGAATGGAGAGGAGTTTTGGCGAGACGGGAGTTTGTTGCACGGTGGCCATGCTTCCTCGATTCATTGCTGTTTGCTGATGGCTGCTTGCTGATGGCAATTGCCTGATGCAGGCGGATGATCTTGCGCCAGACCCGTTATCCATTGCAGTCGCGTCCCTCTCTAGGAAACAAGGGGGCGTGGGTGAGGTTGCTTGGCGCGTCGCGGCATGGGTGAGCAGACGCTGGAGCAGCGCTGCAGAAGAGAGCAACCCCATTAAAAGTTCATAAGGACCAGGCCTGTGCTCACTAGCCCACACTTTAGGATAGAGACTGCACAGGCAGTTTAGGTGATGGCACGTTGGACGGACTCCTTCAGAGATAAAAATCGCCTTTCCGATCAGGCAGACGCGCCACAGTGAAAGGCCGGGACAGGTTGACATTGGGATTTTTCAGGCGGCCGGGGCTGCCCAGGAGAGCGCAACTGCGCCAGCAGGTCGCAGCCCTTGTGTGTGCATCGATGATGGGGGCAGGTTGCCATCGTGACCGCGCGAGTGCTGCCATGGAGGCACCGCCGTCAACACCGCAGGTGATCAACGCGGGAGCCACAGACGTGGCGCATGTGGAGCAGCCGCGGCAGTTCCCGCTGGTCGCCGCGACCACAAAGACGAGCTACAGCACGCTGAATGTGACAGGCACGGTGCAGCCAGACGTGTCGCGCGAGGTGCCGGTGCTGTCGATTGCCAATGGCCGCGTGGTGGCGCTGCATGTGGGGCTGGGCGCGACCGTAAAGAAGGGGCAGCTGGTGATGGAGGTGCAGTCGCCGGATGTGACACAAGCCTTTGCAAACTACCTGAAGGCAGTGTCCGACGAGCACCTGACACAGACGACGCTGACCCGGGACAAGCTCCTTTACAGCAAGGGCGCGATTGCGGAAAGCCAGCTGGAGGTCGCCGAGAACGGCGAGGAAGACGCAAAGGCGGCGCTGACCGGCGCGGAGCAGCAGTTGCATATCCTGGGCGTGGACAAGAATCACCCCAGCGAGCTGGTGCGGGTGTATGCACCGATCTCCGGCATCGTGGTAGCGCAGAACACGACGGCATCGGGCGCAGCCGGTATCAACTTTGCGGGAGCCGCGGGATCGCTGACGATTGCGGACCTGTCGCATGTGTGGGTGGTCTGCGATGTGTATGAGAACGACCTGAACACGGTGCGCGTCGGCGAGGAAGCAGAGATCCGGCTGAGCGCCTTTCCAGACAAGGTGCGGACCGGAAGCATTTCGGATATCGGGGCCATTCTGGATCCATCCATCCGGACAGCAAAGGTGCGTGTGCAGGTGCCGAACCCGGATGGCCTGTTGCGCATCGGGCTGTTTGCGACGGCGACCTTCCATGGATCGCAGGCGCAGACGGCCATCGTGGTGCCTTCGACGGCGGTGCTGCACCTCCACGATCGCGAATTTGTCTTCCAGCCGGCGAACGGTGCGGGTGATTTCCGCCGGATCCCGGTGCGGGCCGGGCCGGCGTTGGACGGCAACGTGGTGGAAATCCGGTCAGGCCTGCAGGCGGGCCAGCAGGTGGTGGCCAATGCCCTGGAGCTGCAGAATGCGGCGGGACAGTAGATGATCCGGAGGTTTGTCGATTTTGCACTGGATAACCGCGTCATCGTTCTGATTGCGGCGGCGCTGCTGTTTGTGTGGGGTGCCATCTCCTTCCACAATCTTCCGGTAGAGGCTTACCCGGATGTGGCGAACAACTACGTCCAGGTGATTACGCAGTGGCCGGGCCGCGCCGCGGAGGAGATCGAGCAGCAGATTACGGTGCCGCTCGAGGTGGCGCTGGCGGGCATACCGCACATGACGAATCTGCGGTCGACGTCGCTGGCAGGGCTGTCAAGCGTAACCATGATCTTCGATGACGACAGTGAGAACGACTGGAACCGCGCCAAGGTGGTGGAGCGGCTCACCCAGGTGACACTGCCGAACAACCTGCAGCCGCAGATCGGAACAGACTGGAGCCCGGTGGGCCAGATTTACTGGTACACACTGGAGAGCACAAACCCGGCGTACGACGCGATGGCGCTCAAGAGCATCGAGGACTGGACGCTGGAGAAGAGCTTCCGCACGGTGCCCGGCGTGGTGGATGTGGCGAGCTTCGGTGGTCCAACGCGCGAGTACCAGGTCGTGCTGGACCCGAACAGGCTTATGAGTTACGGCCTGACGGTGGCGCAGGTGAAATCGGCGATCGCGGCCAACAATACCAATGCAGGCGGCAGCTTCATCGAGCAGGGATCGCAGCAGATCAACGTCCGTGAGGTGGGCCTGATCACGAGTTCGAAGGACATTGAAGAGACGCCCTTGAAGACACAGAACGGGACCGCGCTGCGGGTGCGGGATGTGGCGACGGTGGTGGAGGGGCCGAAGATCCGGCTGGGCCAGATCGGCAAGACGGTTCCGGAGTCGCCGAACTCGCGACGGACGGTGTTGGACAATCCGGATGCCGTCGAAGGCATCCTGCTGCTGCACAAGGGTGCCAACTCCGACGAGACGCTGACCGGAATTCACACGATGGTCGATCAGCTGAACAAGCGGGTGCTGCCGAAGGGCGTGCACATCATGCCTTTCCTGGACCGTTCGGACCTGCTGAAGCTGACAACGCATACGGTACTGCACAACCTGACCGAGGGCATTGTGCTGGTGGTGGTGATCCTGTTTCTGTTTCTGGGTAATCTGCGTGGCGCGCTGATCGTGGCGCTGACGATTCCGTTTGCGCTGCTCTTTGCCTCGATCTGCCTCGACCTGCGGCACATACCGGCCAACCTGCTGTCGCTGGGTGCGCTGGATTTCGGCATGGTGGTGGACGGTGCGGTGGTGATGGTGGAGAACATTGTTCGCCACCTCAGCCATGGCCGGCGCGACGATATGACGCCGCGTGAGCAGATCCGGCTGGCAGCGCACGAGGTGCAGCGGCCGGTGTTTTATGCGATCGGCATCATCATCACGGCGTACCTGCCGATCTTCACATTGCAATCGGTGGAAGGGCGGCTGTTCAAGCCGATGAGCTGGACGGTAGCCTTTGCGCTGCTGGGTGCACTGATCTTCTCCATGCTGCTGGCTCCGGTGCTGGCGAGCCTGCTGTTTCGCAAAGGAACCTCGGAGTGGGAGAACCCGGTACTGCGCTGGCTGACGGGGCGCTACCGGCATGCGGCGCTATGGGCGATCGAGCACCGGCTGGTGACGGTGGGCGTTGCGGGAGCGGCGCTGGTATCGGCGATCCTGCTGGTGGTGACGGGCGTGGTTGGGTCGGAGTTCCTGCCGCACCTGGATGAGGGTGCCATCTGGGTACGGGGCACGCTGGCACCGTCCACAGGACCGGCGGAGAGTCTTGCCGTGTCAAAGAACGCGCGCGTCGTGCTGGCGTCCTTTCCGGAGGTGATGCAGGTCGTGAGTCAGGCAGGCAGGCCGGATGACGGCACGGATACGACGGGGTTCTTCAACACGGAATACTACGTGGACCTGAGGCCAAAGGCGCAGTGGCGGCACGTCTTCCACGAGGACAAGGATGAGCTGATCGCGGCGATGAACCGGGAGTTGAACAAGCAGCCGGGGATCATCTGGAACTTCTCGCAGCCGATCTCAGACAATGTGGAAGAGGCGGTGAGCGGCGTGAAAGGCCAGCTGGCGGTGAAGCTCTACGGCACCGACCTGAAGACGCTGGAGGAGAAGGGCGACCAGATCGTCAGCGTGATGAGCGGCATCCACGGAGTCAGCGATCTTGGCCTCTTTCGCGTGATCGGACAGCCGAACCTGAACTTCGTGGTGGATCGCGAGGCAGCGGGGCGATTCGGTATCAACGTGTCGGACATTCAGGATGCGCTGGAGACGGCGGTGGGTGGTAATTCCGTGACACAGGTGTTGGAGGGCGAGGCTCGTTACGACGTGAGCACACGCTACGCGGGTCCGTACCGGTCGACGCCGGAGGCAATCCAGAACATCAGGCTGCTGTCGCCTTCCGGGGAGCGGGTGTCACTGGCGCAGGTGACGAAGCTGGAGACGCGCGACGGTGCGGAGTCGATTACGCGCGAGAACGGGCTGCGCTATGTGGCCATCAAATACTCGGTGCGTGACCGCGACCTGGGATCGACAGTGGAGGAAGCAATCGGGAAGGTGGGCCGGCAGGTGTCACTGCCGCCGGGCTACCGGGTGGACTGGGCGGGCGAATACGAGAGCCAGAAACGGTCAACGCGGCGGCTGCTGATCGTGCTGCCAATTACGATTCTGCTGATCTTCCTCATCCTGTACACCATGTTCCACTCCGCCAAATGGGCGGCGCTGATCCTGGCCAACGTGGCAATGGCCCCCATCGGCGGCCTCCTCGCGCTTCTCCTGACAAAAACCCATTTTTCGGTTTCGTCGGGAGTGGGTTTCCTGGCGCTGTTTGGCGTGTCCGTGCAGACGGGCATCATCATGCTCGAGTACATCAACCAGATGCGTGTGCACGGCCACACGGCCAAGCAGGCGGCGGTGGAAGGTGCTGTGCTGCGGCTGCGGCCGATCCTGATGACGATGCTGGTAGCAACGCTGGGCCTGCTGCCGGCGGCACTGTCGCATGAGATTGGATCCGATTCGCAGCGGCCGTTCGCGATCGTGATCGTGGGTGGTCTGGTGGGGGCGCTGCTGATCAGTGTGTTCCTGCTGCCCACGCTCTATGTATGGTTTGCACGGGACACGGATGTGCTGCCAAAGCTCGACACGGAGTTCTCCGCATGAGCGCATGGATGCGATGGAGCGCAGCCGTTATCCTCGCCACGGCCATGGCGTCGGCGCCCCCGGCCCCCCCCCGGGGGGGGGGCGGCGGGGCGGGGGGGGGCGGGGGGGGG
>CAXTSF010000083.1:0-12716 GCA_964246865.1 uncultured Terriglobus sp. | reverse complement strand
AGCATGAAGGTTCTCCTCATCAGTTTTTCATTCCCTCCCGCGGGTGGCGTCGGCGTGTTACGCGCCCTCAGCCTCGCGAAATACCTGCCCGAGAACGATTGTGAGGTGCATGTCTTGACGGCGCGCAACGCACCCGCTGTCGGCCGTGACGAATCGTTGCTCACACAGGTTCCCAACACTGTCACGATTCATTACACGTGGACGCCGGATCTTCCTTTCTCCTGGCGCAAACGCCTGAAGCATCTATTGACTCGCGAGAGCAAGGCAACATCCCCCGCACAACCGTCGAAACCATCCTTTGTCACGCGGCTCAAGTACGCTCTCCGGACGCGAATCGCGAATCTTCTCCTTCCGGACCCACAGGTCGGCTGGGTACCCTTCGCGCTTCGTGCTGCAAAGCGGATCATCCGTGAAGAAGCAATCCAGACCGTCATCATCACCGTGCCTCCCTTCTCCACTCTCAAGCTGACAGAACGGTTGCGCACTCTCTTTCCAAATCTTCCAATCGTCGCCGATTTCCGCGATGAATGGCTGACAACCACCCTTGGCCTGGTCAGTTTCAACAAGAATGAGCGGGCACGCGAGATCGCAAGATCGACGGAAGCCTCCGCCATTGCAAGTGCTTCCGCCGTTGTAACCGTCACGGAGGCGGCAGCGCTCGAGTTGCGCAACCGCTACCCCACGGAGCCTGCTCACAAATTCCATTGCATCCCAAACGGCTTTGACGGATCTCCTCCTGCGCAGACGCCACCTGGCCCCAGTCCGCATGGTCCCGTCGTGCTCACTTATGTCGGCACCGTCTATGGGTCCACCGACCCCTCCACCTTCGTCCGCGCCGTCCGGACCCTTGCACCGGATCTGCGGAACAGGATCAGAGTCCGCTTCATCGGACACATCGAAACTGCCCTGCATCGCGAGCTGCTTCTGAGCCTCGGCGAAACAGTCGAACTCAAGGGTTTTGTGCCCCAGGCCGAGGCTCTGCAAGCGCTCCACGCCTCCGACTATCTGCTCCTGCTTTCTCATGATCCGATCAATGTCTCGGCCAAGTTTTACGACTATCTGGGTGCCAGTAAGCCCATCCTGGCCGCACTCCATCCCCAAGGCGACATTCGACGCATCCTGGACCGGACCGGCGCCGGGCACTGGGCCGACATCCAGGACTGCAACCAGATTGCTCGCATGCTGGAGTCCGCATTGCGAAGTGCGTCACCCGAGCAGAGCGGGAGCTGGGCACCGAAGCAGGAGGAGATCCTGAGATTCCATCGAAGACCCCTGACAGCCCGTTACGCTCACCTGCTCGGCACGCTGATCGAGAGTCGCGGATGAGAGTCGCCGTAATAACCCAATACTTCCCGACCTCCGCACAGCCCTGGGCAGGACACTCCGCCTACCAGACGCTTCGGCGTATGACGAAGTTCTGTGATCTCAAGGTGTTTTATCCCGAGGCACGCTACCCATCCATGCTGAAGCCGGCAAGCCGCACCTACGGCTGTCTGGATCCCACCTGGCAGCCACAGGGCGTCACGGCTATGTACATTCCTTATCGTGTCCTTCCGCTCATTTCACGGCCGCTGAACGGAGTGGCAGCTTCCGCCGCCCTGCTCTCAGAGGTGCAGCGCTACCAGCCAGACGTGATTCTGAACTACGTCGTCTACCCGGACGGGCATGCAGCCGTACGCATCGGCGAAGATCTCGGAATACCCGCTGTGCTTACCGCCATCGGCTCTGACCTGAATCGCATCAGCGATCCTGTCTGCGGTGCCCTCACCCGCAGCACACTCCGGCGCGCCTCCTCTCTCATCACCGTAAGCGGCGATCTACTGACGACGGCTCGCAGGCTGGGTGCAAATGCATCAACAAGCTCCGCTGTTCTCAACGGTTGCGATATAGCCGTCTTTCATCCACGCTCCTGTGGGGAGGCACGGAAAAAACTCGCTCTCCCGCAGGATGGGGAGATCGTGCTGTACGTCGGCCGGCTGGATCGGCGCAAGGGCCTGCTCGAGCTTGTGGACGCGGCCGCGGCTCTCCGGCAAAAACGGCCTAAACTGCATGTCTACCTTGTCGGCGATGGCCCGGACAGGCCGCTCATGGTGGCTGCTGGAGAGAAGCACGGGGCCGCCGGTTGGCTTACCCTTATACCTTCCTGCTCGACCAGCGAGGTCGCAACCTGGATGGCTGCTTCCAATCTTGTCACCCTTCCCAGTTACAAGGAGGGCTGTCCCAATGTAGTCATTGAAGCGCTCGCATCGGGGCGGCCTGTCGTCGCCACCGCAGTCGGTGGTATTCCCGAACTGATGAACCAGGAAAGCGGACAGCTCGTTCCTGCGCACGACGCCACAGCTCTTACGCGTGCTCTGGACGAGGTACTTGCTGCGTCCTGGGACGCCTCGACCCTATCGAGGGCCCATTCCCGGAGCTGGGATGAGGTTGCCGCCGACGTCTACGGAATCCTCGAAGGTGCAGTGCGGGGCAAGCGGCACGGCTTCCCTGCAGCCGGTTCACTGGCCATGCACACAGAAGCGTGAGGCTGTATGCCCTGGGCAGCAGAACTGTCGCTCTAAGCCCTTCGAGGAATCTTGATTGCGGTGTGCAGGTGGGAATAGCCGCTCTTGGACTCGCTCTTGGACTCGCTTTTGGACTCAAGGGAAGGCATATCCAGCCGGTTTGAACTCTCCTCCGACCGGCCCATACCGCTGAGCTTGTAAAGCAGCGAGCGGTAGCTTATCTGAAGCCACTTTGCGGTCTTTTGCCGGTTCCACCCATTTGCCTCCAGCACCTTGAGGATGATCTGCCGCTCGAGATCGTGCGTCGCCCCCCGGGTAATATCCTTCAGGGAAAGCGGTTTGCTGAGATCCAACGGCGTTGACAGATGATCGAGAGGCGCCTGCACCTGCGGTGCCAGCTCGCGCATCGCCCAGTCTTCACTCCCCGTCAGGACAAGCCGGCGGACGATGTTGTCAAGCTGGCGAATGTTTCCCGGCCACGGGTACGACTGCATGAGGCGCACCAGCGAGCTCGAAGGCAGCTTGGCCGGCTGTTGCATCGCTTCGGAGTGGCGCTTCAAAAGGTAGGACAGCAGATCTGGCAAATCCTCAAGACGGTTCCGCAGAGGCGGAATCGACAACGTAACAACATTGATCCGGTAGAGAAGATCTGCCCGGAACTCACCTCTTGTGACACGCTGGCGAAGATCGCTGTTCGCAATCGATACGATCCGCGTTTGTATGTAGCGCCGCTCCCGGCCTCCCACACGCACAAAGCTGCCATCCTGCAGCACCTGCATCATCTTGGATTGGGTAAGGAGACCCAGCGCCTCGATTTCGTCGAGCAGCAGAGTGCCACCCTCCGCCTGCTCAATGCGGCCGCGCTTGTAGGCCTCCGCCCCTTCGAGCGCCCCAGTCTCCTGACCGAACAGCTCACCTTCGATCTGATTTTGCGGAATTGCAGGGCAGGTGATCTTAACCAAGCGGCCGGACCGCTGGTGCGAACGAGCGTGCAGCGCCTGCGCGACAAGCTCTTTTCCCGTTCCGCTCTCGCCTTCAATCAGTACAGGAACATCCGTCCCGGCAATCAGATCCAGATTGTGCGAGATCTCTTGCATTGCGATGCTGCGACCAAAAAGAATCGCTTCCGGAGGTGAGGCCGGCGTAGGTGGTGCCTGCTGGACGTACCGGATTAGAGTCATAGGGCAGGGTCACTCCCCCGGCGATTACGATAGGTACTGATCTGCAAGACAGTCATCGAGCAGGTGTAATGCACACCACCGGCCAAGTTTCATTGAGGAAGACAGGAAACTGCGAAATGTTCTCACATCCATGCTTTCTTCTCAAAAATCGTTCTAGCCTAGGTCTTTCGTGGAAGAGAATAACCCAGAATGAATGACCCGCACTATGAATGCCGTGTTTTTATGACACGAAAGTGGAACTTCTTGGGATACGGAGGCTAAATAGTTTCAGGATCGGAGATCGGTTACTCTAGAGTCCATGCAAATGACTGCACACAAATGCTCCGTCGATACCGTGCAGTAAAAGATCGTTTTCCGTCTGTAGCTTCCATGTGAATACCGCGAACAGCATACGTGCAGTCCGGTGGGAGATCTTCGAAGGTGCCTTCCTCAGCATCACTTCCCCTTGTCGCCACCAGAGACGCACGTCGATCTCGTCCGCACATTCTCGTCTACGAGCCGAACCTGGTTCTTCTGGATTTCATTCAGAAGATCCTCGGCGATCTCTACTCCCTTCAGCTCTTTTCAGAAGAAGCCCCGCTCGTGCAGGAACTCGCGGCAACACAAACCGCTGACATGCTGCTTTTAGCCTGGGATGGCGTTTCACAATCGCTGGCCCTGTACCAGCGCGTCCTGCCTCTTGCGAAAGCGGCTCCCATCGTTTTGCTCTCCTGCACCGCCGACACACAGGAAGTGGAGCTGGTCATGCGCATGGGCGCACGCGGCTTTGTCCTGAAACCGTTCAACGGGCGGGATCTCCAGGCGATCACGGAAAAGCACCTTGCGCCGGGCGCACAGCAAATCGCGGCAGACCGGGATGAGGCGCAGGAGATCCCCATCGGCGAAAATCGCCATTTTGTCCGCTCCAGCAAGCGCATGCGCGACATCGAGAGCCAGGCCGCTCTGGTGGCCCGGTCGGACATCCCCGTCCTCATCCTTGGGGAAAGCGGCACGGGCAAGGAAGTCGTCGCGATGTTCGTGCACAAAATGTCCGCCCGGGCGAAAAACATGTTCCTGAAGGTGAACTGCGCCGCCATGCCCGCCGATCTGCTGGAGAGCGAACTCTTCGGCTATGAGCAGGGCGCCTTTACGGGTGCGATCAAGACGAAGCCAGGCAAATTTGAGACCTGTAGCGGGGGAACCATCTTCCTCGACGAGATTGGAGAGATGCCAGCCGCTCTGCAGGCAAAACTGCTGCAAGTGCTGCAGGACGGCACCTTCTCCCGGCTGGGCAGCCGCGCCATGATGAAAGCAGATGTGCGCGTCATTGCCGCCACCAACATCAACATGCGCGAAGCCATGGCCCAGAAGACCTTCCGCGAGGACCTCTACTACCGGCTAAACGGCTTCTCGCTCCACCTGCCGGCACTTCGGGAGCGCGCCGAGGAGATCCGGCTGCTTGCCTCTTACTTCATGAGGCGAGGCGCCGAGAAGTACGGGCGGGCCCCGCTGCCTTTCTCTCCAGTCCTCGTAAACGCACTCACCCATTACCCATGGCCCGGCAACCTGCGCGAACTCGAGAATGTCGTAAATCGCTACCTGATCCTGGGTGACGAGCGCTCCATCCTTGCAGACCTGGGTGGCGGGATGCGTGAGACACCCGGTACTGCCTCGGCCGGCGAACCGCTGGATGAGCAAGGCCTGAAACAACTCGTCCGCAGCTTGAAGGGTGACGCCGAAGCGGTCGCCATCACCAGTGCATTGGAGGAAACAGGATGGAACCGGAAGGCAGCCGCCGCGAATCTCAAGATCAGCTACAAGGCGCTTCTTTACAAGATCAAGAACTACAATCTGTCCCCACGAAGACCCTAAACCGGTTGCGGCCCGGTTCTGCTTCCGCAACACGGGTTGTTATCCGCCTGCCAAACCGGATCGTCAAAGGCTACATCGACCGGGAAGAGTGGGAGCAGCAGCGGCAGTCCAGCAATCAGGCTGCCTCGCTCTCGGTGCGCTCCCCGGATGACGACCAGATCGAGATTCTACCTTTGCATGAGGCAAAGGCCGTCTTCTTCGTACGGGACTTTGAGGGCATACCGCAACACGCTGATCTGAGATTTCACGACCACCTTCCCCCGCCGGAGTGTCTCTGGATTCGGCTGGTCTTCCTTGACGGGGAGATCCTGGAGGGCATGATCGAAAACGGCCCGCAGTATGTCCTGGATGCCGGCTTCTTCGTGACCCCCACAGACCCGACCGCGAATAACTGGCTTATTTACATCCCAAAACCCCAGATCAAGCGCTTTGAAGTACTCGGCCTGCGTCAACGGACGCCGTCCCGGATTGCTGCTCTTCTCTAACCGTCGCAGGTGTGGTTCGCTGGTCTCGGTACCAGTCGATGGTACGTTCCAGTCCTTCCGCAAAACCCACGACAACCTCGTAGCTGAGATCTTCGCGCGAACGGTCGATACTCGCGCCGGAATGCCGGATATCCCCGTCGCGTTCCGGCAGGAATCGCGGTTGCCCCTCATATCCAGTGATGTCCTGAATGGCTCTGAATGCCTGGAGCAGTGTCACCCGTGTGCCAGTCGCCACATTGAACACCTGTCCACTCACTCGTGACGGTGCCTTTGCTGCAAGCAGATTGGCATGCACCACGTTCTCGACGAAGGTGAAATCGCGGCTGGTGGAGCCATCGCCGAAGATGGTGGGTGTCTCTCCGTCCAGCATCTGCGAGATGAACCGCGCAAGCACACCGGAGTATTGCGACGTCGGGTCCTGCCGCGGGCCGAAGATATTGAAGTACCGAAGCGAGACTGTCTCCAGCCCATACACGCGCGCATAGCTCCTGAGGTAGTGCTCGCTTGCCAACTTCTGCACCGCATAGGGCGAGATTGGCTCGGGCAGCATTCCCTCGTGCTTTGGCAGGATGGGCGAATCACCGTATACAGCGGAGGAAGCGGCATTCATCAGGCGCTTTACGCCGGCACGTCGCGATGCCTCCAGGACCAGCAAGGTCCCATCCAGATTCGGGCCGTTCGTTCCGACAGGATCAAGCACAGACTTCGGCACCGACGGAATCGCTGCCTCATGGAAGACGAAATCGACTCCCCGGCAGCATCGATCGAGCGCCTCTCTGTCCAGAACACTCGCGTGAACAAAGTCCAGCTCCGGCAGCAAATCCTCGATGTTCTCCATCTTCCCCGAAGACAGATCATCCAGGCCGCACACGGATGCCCCCTCCCGCACCAGCGCACGAGCCAGGGTGGAACCAATGAATCCGGCAACGCCGGTAATAAGGACTCTGGCCATCGTTCTCTACAGCACCCCTCTGATCTCCTCTAGTGCAACAGAGCGGGTCCAGGCACGCCATACATCCTTTGAGGTGCCATTCGGTGACACAAAGGTGTGCTCATGCGATGGCGGGCGCACATCTTATTTCGGCAGCGCCTTCGGATCGACACGTCCCGAGTTCGGCAGCAGCTGCAGGCTTGACTCGTCCACTGCCTCGAAGTCATCCGCTCGAAGGCTGGACAGGTGATGCAGATCATCGTCGTCCCATCGCTTGTCCGGAACACCGCTGAGATACATGCTGCTGCCGTTATCTGCCAGAAACATTCCGTACCGCTTCAAACCGGTCAGGATCACCTGGTTCGGTTTTGAAAACCGGGAAATGTCGAAATCGCTCCGGAGGCGGAAGCGTTCGCCAAGCGGCGGGACATTTGCCGACTTTACCTTCGAAGCGAAATGACGAGCCGGCCAGACATAGGCGGCCTGGGTTTGCGGAACCGTAAACCGCAGAGCATGCCGGATCTCGCCTGCAGCCACCTCATCGTAGCGCACCAGCCCGGGCAGGATCGGCAGCCCCGCGGCATCAGCGGATGTCTTGCCAGCCTCTCTCAAGGCGTTCCCGGTCAAATCCATCCGTATGCCAGAGCCAGCCTTCCAGCTGCCGTCGTTTTTCGGGACAGCCGCAAACAGTTCGTACAGAAGGCACCGCTGAGCATCCACCAGAAGAATATGGCGGTCTCCCGTGCCCTGTGGCCCGCCCTCCACTGGAGCATCGGGGGGCACGGGGTACATGCCCAGATCGCTGTCGTCGCGATACTCGAATTCAAGTTTGACCGGCGCTGTCCCCGGCGGGATCTCCATAAAGGGAATACCGTTCCGCATGTCGGCCCCGAAGTCCGGGTGGAATTTATGCGAGGGCCCGATGCTGTCCAGATACGTCTCGGACTGCTTGTCCTTCGGAAGCCGGTCGACCGGTGTATTCCAGACGTTGTCCGCCGGGAATGCTGGACATCCGCTGATCTTGGACCCTCCGGTGTGGACCTCGTACGTACTCCGGTCCTGCGCCGAAGCTACCTGCACGTGGCTCGCCCGCAAAGGATTGATCCTCCACAGCACGGCGCACACAACAAAAGCCACACCGAGACACGCGACTATGGGCCCCAGCACCGGTCTTCCCTTACGGATCACCATCGATTCGCTCTCTCTCCCCTGAGTACGGCTGCCGACAAACCGGCGTACCAGCCAGTGCCCTCACACGCGCACACAAACCTTGCTACACACCGGCTCGGACGCAGTTTCTACCCGCGCTTTTTGCCTGGTAGAGGGCCTTGTCAGCACGGTAGAACATCTTATCAAGATCGTCCTCGCCGCCCCGGTAGCTGGTCAGACCCACGCTGACACTGAGTCGAATCACCGGCTCCCGCTCCATGCCGGAGATATGAAATGGCCGCTCGATATTGCTGCGGATCCGCTCCGCCACCAGAGTGGCAGCCTCAACACTCGCCCGCGGCAGGAGCGCGACGAACTCTTCGCCACCCCAACGCCCAAGCACATCGATGCCGCGGATCGAGTCCTGCATACGCTCAACAGCCGTGAGAATGACCTCGTCACCTGCCTGGTGCCCGAGTGTGTCGTTCACCCGCTTGAAGTGATCGAGATCCATCGCGAGCAGGGAAAACGGTACGCCGGTCCGGCTGCTCCGCAGCAGCTCGCGTTCCATCCACTCGCGGAACACGCGCCGGTTGGCAATGCGTGTCAAAGGGTCTGTGCCGGCCATCTGTTCGAGCTTTGCCGTGAGCTGCGACGTAGTCAGCCAAAAGAAGCCGGCCAGCAGGCCCAGCGAGGAAATCAGCGTGACAAGGAAGTTCAGATTCTGAAACCAGTTCCCATTCAGCGGATCGCCCGGCCGCCAGACCCAAAGTGCAACGGCGATCCGGCTCACGTTGAACAGCAGCCAAGCCCCAAGCACGATGGAGAGGAAGAGCATCGCCGGCCGCAGGCTCTTCCGGTTCCGCTTCAACAGGAGCATCCAGTTTCGCGTGTCCTGCACGATCAGCGCGCCGCAAAGCACGACCAGCCGGATCCGCGGGCTGTCCACCTCATAGGTTATGTACGGGAACACCATCATGGTCGCAGCCACAAGGCCGCTGCCGAGCAGTGGGATGCGCGCCTCACCCTCGGTCAGCTCAATGACCGCCACTTCAAGAATCACGTGCGCGCCAAGCAGCAACGTTGCCGCGGCGATCACGGACAGGATCAGGGGAACGCGCGCGTAGGAGGAGGCAAGTGCAAAGCTGCCTGCGCTCAACGCTGCAAATCCGGATAGCCATCCAACTCCGCGGAGAGCACTACTGCTCAGTCGAACGGCTAACAGCCAGGCACTGCTGCTCAGCAGCAGGATGGCAGCAAGCGCGAACAGCAGGCGCATTTCCAGTTGTGGTCCGGAGGCAAACAGCTGGTGATGGATGGAGACATCTCCCTGGAAATGGCCGTAGCCGCCAACTCTGCGACTCCGCCAGCAATGAGGCCACTGCCTCTCAATCGTGACTCGCCACAAGCTCCTGTTCGCCTCTGCCGGGCGATACCGAAGCCAGCGCCGCGCTTGCACCCGCAAAAGACAGGCGCCCTTGCACATTGTGCGACAAAACTCTGCCGTCCTGCCATCGATGTACTACTACTTTCTGGTGACCCTACCAAGCCGAGACCTGGAAGAAGCACGCCAGAGCAAGAGTAATGCGACGCAGGATGCTGCCTCCTTAAGAGGCAGGTGCGGAGCTACGGTGGGCAGCATCCTCTTCAACAGGAACCGCCTCGTCCGGCTTCGCATAAAGAGCGGCGCACGCCTCGGCAAGCACACCACCCCGAATCTCCAGGTCACTACGGAACGCATCGCTGATGAAGTCTGCCGTATTGAAATGACGCGACTCGAAGTAGACCGAGTGCACGTCGTCCCGGCCGGCACCATAGACCACACGGCTGACGCCGGCCCACAGACAGGCCATCGTGCACATCCCGCAAGGCTGCAGTGTGCAATAGAGCGAATACCCATCCAACTTGACGGTTTGCAGTTCGGCACACAGGCGGCGGATCACCACCATCTCCGCATGGGCTGTAGGATCATGCCGGAGATCCCCCTCATTGAAGCCGGCACATCGCACCTCGCCATCCTTCACCAGCACAGCACCTACCTGCGCTCCTCCGGGCGTCTGCTCACCCTTTTTTGCCTGTTCAATTGCCAGCTGTATGAATTGCTCGTCCTGCGCTTCGCTCATGCACTCTTGGATGCCGTTTTGCCGCCGAACCTCTCTCGATCCACAACGGTCCGCTATTTGGCTGCCTTTTGTGATCCCGCCGACTGCGACGCATCATAGGCAACAATCTTCTTGAGCGTCTCGTACGACATGCCCCCGAGTGCAAGGAGATGCCCATTGATCGCCAGCGTCGGCGTCTGACTCACGCCCGCATCCTCCGCCAGTTTCACGTCCGCTTTCACCCGAGCCTCCGTCTCCGGCGAGGCTGCGCACGTGGCAGTCGCCTTCGGGTCACCGCCCGCCTTCTCCACGGCGCTCGCCAAGGTTTTGTCTGCCAGCTCCGCCGTCAGCGACTCCTGGTGATCGAACACATCCTGCAGGTACGTGTAGAAGGCGTCCGGGCTCTTCGCAGCCATACACGTTCCAAAGGCCGCGGCCTTGAACGCGTAGGGATGAATCTCGCTCAGCGGGTAGTTCTGAAAGACAAAGCGTGCCTCCGGAAAATCTTTGCGAAGACTGTCGATGGTCGGCTGCGCTTCCTTGCAATGCGGACACTGCAAATCTGCGAACTCGACCAGCACCAGGCCGGTCCCCGGACCACCTCTCGACGGTCCTTTCGCGCGCGACTCAAGCAGCCGCCGCGTATCTGCAAAGGGCTGGGGCCCGAAGTCAAACACGCTGTCGGCGATGGCGTGCTTGCCGTCCGGAGTCACAAAGAAGGTGACGGGTTCTACCTTGTTACCCTGTGTCTTATCTGCGACAAAGACCGTCACCTTGCTTACGCCGGGAGCAGGTGTCTTCTGGATTGCCTCGACCCGCCAGCTTCTGTTTTCGTCGTAGCCCCAGATCGCTTTCAGAAAGCTCTCGACTGTAGGCAAGGAAGGCGAAGCCGTATCGAAGAAACGCGGATTGGGTGCGGGGAATGGGTCAGCGGCAGCCGGCGCCGCGGAAGCAGTCTGCCCAAAACAGGGTGACATGCAAAGAAGAGACAGCAACGTGAGCGTGAGTACTTTCTTCATTGGATCCTCAGATCGGCCATAAACACTAGTTCAGAAAGCGCGCTGCAATTGGGAAGCGCCGGCCGCTACCAAAACTCTTCCGCGTTACCTTGAGCACGGGCGCGGCCTGCTGGCGCTTATACTCGCTCCGCTCCACGAGTTGCAGAATCTGCCGCACCTGCGCCAGTTCCATCCCACGCTCCTGCGCAATGCATTCCGCTGGCTCATACCGCTCCACATACGCTTGCAGCACAGGATCCAGATCACCATAGGGCGGCAAAGAATCCGTGTCCATCTGCCCCGGCCGCAGCTCCGCAGAGGGAGGCTTGTCGATCGTATTCTGCGGGATGACCTCGCCGCCACGGTTGGCATACCGGGCCAAATCGTAGACGCGCGTCTTCCAGACATCGCCGATCACGGCCAGGGCACCCACCATATCGCCATACAGCGTGCAGTACCCAGTCGACATCTCGCTCTTGTTGCCTGTTGTGAGCACGAGAGATCCAAACTTGTTTGAAAGCGCCATCAGAGTGGTGCCGCGAAGACGCGACTGCAGATTCTCCTCTGCGAGACCGAAGGGCAATCCCGCGAAGAGCGGCGCAAGCAGAGCGTTCAAGCTGTCTACCCCATTTGAGATCGGCAGGAGTTCAAAATGGATGCCGAGATGTGCAGCGAGCTGCCGCGCATCCTCGATCGAGTGCTCCGACGAGTACGCACTCGGCATACCCACACCCGTCACCTGACCTGGGCCAAGGGCCTCCACCGCAATCGCCGCAACCACCGCCGAATCAATTCCCCCGCTCAGCCCGACGAGCGCAGATTTGAAGCCACATTTGCGCACGTAGTCGCGCGTACCGAGCACAAGCGCATCCCAGACCAGCGCCGTTTCGTCGGTGGATGCCGCAAATGCCTGCTTCGTCTTTTGGGCGGACGTGTCGAACACGACCAGATCCTCGGCAAAGGAAGCAGCCGTGACCGCGAGTTCCCCGTCTTCACCCATCACAAAAGAAGATCCGTCGAAGATGAGGCTGTCGTTCCCGCCCACCTGATTCGTCATCACCACAGGAACGCAGTGGCGGCGGGCAAGCGCGGCGATCATCTGCCGGCGCACCTCCACCTTGCCCTCCCAAAAGGGCGATGCGGAGAGGTTGAGCAGGATGGAGGGTTTGCGCCCCCCTGCGGTTTGCGCCATTAGCTGCTCAACAGGATCATCTGGGTAAAACCGGTCAGGCCAATACGATTTATCGTTCCAGGCGTCCTCGCAGATTGTGATCGCAAGCACCTCGTCCTGGAAGGCGACCAGCCTTTGTTCCGCGGCGGGCTCAAAGTAACGCTGCTCATCAAAGACATCGTAGAAGGGCAGCAGCCGCTTGCACTGCGTGAAGATCCTCTCGCCCCGTGCGCACAGGACCGCTGCATTCCGCACAGCTTTGCCAGGCTTCACGTTGGACGACAGCACGCTTCCGCACAGGATGGCAGGCATGCCGTCGTGTGCTGTGGCTGCAGCAATCTCAT
>CAXTSF010000082.1:12479-12776 GCA_964246865.1 uncultured Terriglobus sp. | reverse complement strand
CAGTGGCTTGCGGCTCGACGGTTCCGAGGGCGTCGAGAATGGTGCGGGCCATGGTGTCGCGCGGCGCGGCGGTACCGGTAAAGCGTTCGAACTGGCGGGCACCCTGTTCGAGAAACATCTCGAAGCCGTGAATGATCTCGATGTGTTTGGCGCGCGCCATGTGGATGAGCGGCGTTTCGACGGGATTGTAGACGAGGTCGAAGAAGAAACGGCAAGTTAATTCTTCGGGAGAGATGGGTGGCTCGGCGGGGCCGTTGCGCATGCCGTAGGGGGTGGCGTTAAGGATGACGTCGAAAT
>CAXTSF010000082.1:5502-12469 GCA_964246865.1 uncultured Terriglobus sp. | reverse complement strand
GGGCGGCGCGGGCGGCTCCACCGGCACCGAGGACCAGGACGGTGGCGTTCTCGAGCGAGAGCCGCCGTTCGAGCGGGAGGAGGATGCCGGCGGCGTCGGTGTTGGTGCCGTGAAGCTCGAGGGTGCCGTTCGGCTCCGGGCGCAGAAGGACGGTGTTGACGGCGCGGATCCTGTTGCCGATCTCGGCGGCGAGCGGGTCGATGGTGGTGCGGTGGGGGAGGATCTGCTGCTTGAGCGGCATGGTGAGGCTAAGGCCGTCGATGGGGAGGCGGCGGGCAAAGCGGAGGAGGTCGTCGACCGAGGAGGTTTCCAGCGGGAGATAGACGGCGTCGATGTCCGCTTCGCGCAGAGCGGTGTTGTGCATGAGGGGGGAGAGGGAGCTCGCGATGGGTTTGCCGGCGACGCCGAAGATGCGGGTTGCGGGGGTGATGCTCCCGATGCGGTAGAGATCCGTGAGGGTGCGGCTGTCAAGCTGTCCGGGTGCGGTGCCTCCGGCGGGCGTGGGTGCGGCAAAGGTAAACAGCGAGCCAAAGCGAGGACCGAGGACGCGGCTGGGCAGGCCGGGCATGCCCATGGCGAGGGCGATGAGATTGCGCTCCGGGCGGTGTGCTTCGAGGAGGTCGAAGACGGGCAGATTGCCGGAGAGCGTGATGGCGGTGGGAACGATTTTGTAGAGATCGGGGCGGAAGCGGCGCATGCGGGTGTGGACGGCTTCGAGGGCGCGGAGCGTGGAGTCTGCGGGATCGAAGCTGTGCCAGCTGAGGAGCAGGTGGGCAGCCTGCTTCAGGCTGTCTAGGGAGGAGAGAGGGAGGGACTCGGCGGATTCGAGGGAAAGGTCGACGATCTGGCAGCCGGCGTGGGCAGCGGCCAGCAGGATGCGGAGCTCTTCGCTGGGTGTGCCGGGAAAGCTTCCTCCGTTGAGGGTGCGGCGGCAGGTGGCGAGGAGGGCGGCCTGCGGGTGTGCTTCCAGGAGAGGGCTGAGGCCGGAGAGGAGGCCGAGGGGATCGGGGTGAGTGTCGAGGCGGAGCTCGAGGAAAGGCGTGTTTTGCGGGCTGGAGGTGGTGTCCGAGTTGTCGAGGAGGGCCGCCGCCTGCCCGAGCAGGTCTGGGCCGGCGAGGGAGATGCAGAGCTTAGGGAGGCGGCGGAGCAGGCCGGGTGTGCGGCCTTGCGCGGGTGTGGGGCTTTGCGCCGGTGCGGATGGAGGAATGGCGGGCGGGGGTGTCACGTGCAGGATGGTATCAGGGTGCGAGACCGGGTGTCTCGAAGGAGCACGAGAGGACGGTGACGCTGGTCACGAGGGGCGGCGGTAATGGGTGGTTTCTGCTAATCTTGCCACGAATCGACTGAATGGATGGGGGCTGGATCATGGCAAAGGGCGTGAATAAGGTAATGCTGCTGGGCAACGTGGGCAAGGACCCGGAGATGCGGGCGACGCCGAGCGGCACGGTGGTGGCCCAGTTCACGCTGGCAACAGCGGACCGGCAGAAGGACCAGACGGGCAACTGGGTAGACAAGACGGAGTGGCACAACCTGGTGGCGTTCAACCGGACGGCGGAGATCGTGCGGGACTACGTCAAGAAGGGCACGCAGGTGTTCATCGAGGGCAAGATTCAGACGCGCTCCTGGGACGATAAGGAGAGCGGCCAGAAGAAGTACCGGACAGAGATCCTGGTGAACGAACTGTCGCTATTGGGCGGGCGGCCGGGCGCGGGCGAGGGTGGTTCGAGCTACAGCGGCGGCCAGAGCCAGGGCGGCTACGGCGGAGGCGGCCAGGGCGGGTATGGACAGGCACGCAGCGGCGGTACGGCGAGTTTTGACCGTGGCGGAAGTGCGCCGGCGAATGACTTCGCCGATGAAGGGATTACGGACGACGATATTCCGTTCTAGGCAGGACCTCGTTCTGTCCAAATCAAACACCAAGGTGAAAGGGCCGGCTGCCAGGATGGCGGCCGGCCCTTTCGACGTGTTCCCCACGGGATGCGGATTGCCGGATGTTGATGTAAAGCTTTACATTGGTTCCGCCGAAGTTCGGCCTGGAGAGTCTGGCATGAGTGAGCTGGTAAAGAAGAATGCGCGTGGGTTCCGCGCGTGGATAGCCATGTGTGTTGCGGTTGCGGGGAGTCTGACATGCGCGAGTGCAGCGGATGCGCAGAAGCTGACCGAGGCCCAGCAGGTGCAGCGGCTGCCGTCGTTCCCGGAGTTCAAGAATCCGCTGACGCTGACCGATCCGGTGACAGGACCGGGTGTAAGCTGCCCCGATCCCGCGATCATGAAGGAGCGGCTGCAGGGGTATGACACCTGGTACCTGTACTGCACGGGCGATCCGCTGAACTCGAACGACAAGGATGCGAACGGCAACCTAAAGAACCACTACATTGCGACCTGGCGATCGATCGACCTGATTCACTGGACGTATAACGGCGATGTATTTCCAACGCTGCCGGCATGGGTGGGCGTGGAGACGAATCTGTGGGCACCCGCGGTCAAGTTCTTCAACGGCAAGTACTACCTCTATTACGTTGCGCCGCAAACCGCTCGGCCGGGCGGGCCGTCGGAGATCGGTGTGGCGACGAGCGCGCACGCGGGCGGCCCGTGGACGGACCTGGGACGGCCGGTGGTAGCGACCGAGTCGGCTCCGTGCTGCGCGAACACCAATCGCGCGGTGATCGATCCAGATGTGATCACGGATGATGCGGGGCAGCGGTACATCTCGTTCGGCAGCTTCTTTGGTGGCGTGAGCATACAGAAACTGTCAGCGGATGGATTCACGGCGGACAAGGCAAGCGAGGTACAGCTTGCAACGGACAATCTGTATGAGGGTGCGGCGTTCTACAAACACGATGGCTGGTACTACCTGTTTGTGTCTTCGACAGGATGCTGCGACGGTGCGCTTTCAGGCTATTCGGTGGACGTAGGCCGGGCACGCTCGCCGATGGGTCCGTTCCTGGATCGCCGGGGAGTGGCGCTGACGGATTCGGCTGCCGGTGGGACGAAGGTGATTGCGGCGAACGGCAACCGGTGGGTAGGGCCGGGCGGCAACGTGATCTTCCAGGACGACTCCGGCAAGGACTACATGCTGTATCACGCGATCGATGCAGGCTCGCCGTACTTCGATCTGTACCCCGGATTTACGCGGCGGCCGGCGCTGCTGGACGTGGTCGACTGGGTGGATGGATGGCCGGCGGTGCGGAATGGGCAGTGGGCGTCCGACAAGCGAATCCCAGGGCCAGTGGCACAGCCGTGGCAGGTGAGCGACCGGTCGGATGAGGCGAAGGAGCCGGACGAGCCGGGTGCGCCCATCGCGGCGTTGTCAGACGAGTTCAATACGACGACGCTGTCTAGGCAGTGGCACTTCATCCACCCGCAGGCGGACAACAGCTATGTGCTGACGGGTGAGGCGTACCAGGTACAGACGCATGGACCGGATGAGAACGGCAATCCAAACCTGGTGTCGATCCTGGGTGAGCCGGTGCCGGCAACCGGGAACTGGATGGTGGAGACGAAGCTGACGACGGGTGTGCCATTCGACGGATCGTGCTGCTCCAACTTCGCGCAGGGTGCGCTGTTCATCTATGGCAATGATGGGAACAGCATCAAGCTGGACGTGTTTCCGGATTTCGAGACGCGGCAGACGGAGTTTGGCAAGCAGGTGGGTCCGGTGCCGGCAGGATATCCGACGTACGATCACGCGTTCATTGGTACGCCAGGGCAGACCACCTGGTTGCGCATCGTTCGGCGCGGCAATGGCGATGCGGGCGAACTGTACACGGGCTACACGAGTCCAGATGGCGTGAACTGGACGCGGGGAACGACGTGGCAGCACCAGCTGGGGTCATCTGCGCAGATCGGGCTCTCCGCGCTGAATGCGGCGGGGTTCACGATGAGCTTTGACTACGTGCGTGTGTACCGGCTGAAGCGATAATGGGAAGGCAGGAGCTCGCGGTAGAGGTGGAGAGCGAAGCGAAGGTATGGCTGCTGCACCTTCCATCTCTATCTCTCCTGCGAGTCTCCGAAGCTATCTTCTTGCTCCTGAGCCCACCTGTTTGCACAGTTGTGGCAGGTCCACAACCCTCTCCCGAGAGGAAGCGGAAAGGGCAGCAGGTAGACCTAGCGTGGCGCGGCAGCTTACCAAGCGCGCGGAGGTACTCGCGGCTGAGCTGCGGCGCGGCGGTTCAGTCTTTTGCTTTGCAGTTGGACAGGCGCATGGGCGGCGACCTAGAATCCGGCGCGGTGTACTGTTCGATTGTTTCTTGCGAGCGGCGGCCAAGATGTTTCCCCGGAGAATGTATGCGTCTGCGTCGCGTGGTGTCTGCCCTGTTGTTTGCCGTCTGCATGTTGTTTGGCTTTGGTCTGTCGGCTAAGGCAGTGACGCCGGTCCCGGCGAGCCATATACGGATTCACTACTTCCGGCCCGACGGGACCTATACGGGATGGACGGTGTATGCGTTTGGAAATACGACGGAGGACCAGGGCAACTTCAACGGTGGGCCGGTGCAGATTGCGGGCACGGACAGCTTTGGCGTGTTCTTCGATGTGGGCATCACGGCGGGCGCAACCGATGTGGGCATCATCGTCCATAACGGCGGCAACAAGGATCCGGGACCGGACGAGCATGTGAATCCGTCGACGCAGGGCAATGAGTACTGGCAGCTGTCGGGTGTGGCGGGTCTGTCAACGACGCAGCCGTCGACGGGGTCGAAGAAGAACCCGGCGATTCCGGCGGGCGTGGCGCGGGTCCACTTCTTCCGGCCGGACAACAACTACACCTCCTGGACGGTGTACGCGTTCAATGACACAGCGACAGACCAGGGCAACTATAACGGTGGCCCTGTCCTGCAGACGGGCAGCGACGCCTATGGCGCGTACTATGACGTGCCGCTGAAGCAGCCGAACCCGCAGGACCTGGGCTTTATCGTCCACAACATTCAGACGGGCACGAAGAATACGCCGGCGGATCTGCACCTGAATGTGGCGCTCTACAACGAAGTCTGGATCATCTCCGGCGACCCGGCGGTATACCTGACGCAGCCGACGGCGGCACAGCTGCTGAACGCAAACTTTCTGAAGCTGCAGGCATTCTGGATCGACCGGACGACGATCGCGATCCAGAGCGCGTATGTGCAGACGGGTGGGACGTACTCGCTGGTGAGCGATGCGGCAGCGGGGCTGCAGTTGACGCCGAAGGGTGTCACCGGTGCGCTGACGGTGCCGCTGCAGGTGGGAGGAACTCTGAGCGCGGACCAGCTGGCGCGCTTCCCGCAGCTGAAAGGATATGGGGTGCTGAAGCTGCCTGCAGGAGTAACGGCGGCGACGTATCTGGCGCTGCTGCAGGGGCAGCTTGCGGTGTCAGCCGTCCACGCAGATGGCACGTTGGCCTATGCAACCGGCGTGCAGCAGGCAGGCGTGCTCGACGATCTGTATGCCTACAACGGGAAACTGGGCGTGGTGGTACGGTCGCGCCGCGGGCATGACGATGAGTGGACGGACTTCGCCGATGACAGCCACGGTGCGGTGAAGGTGAAGGTGTGGGCACCGACGGCGCAGTCGATGCAGCTGCAGCTGTTCAAGGCGGGGACGGATACGGTACCGGCGCAGGTGGTGCCGATGCACGAGCACGCGGGTGTGTGGGTCGCGGTGCTGGATGCGTCGTGGATCGGCAGGTACTACCTGCTGGACGAAAAGGTGTATGCGCCCAGCACGCGGGCGATTGTCGAGAACGTGGTGACGGACCCGTACTCGATCGACCTGGCGCTGAACGGGACGAAGAGCCGGATCACGGATGTGACCGCGCGAGAGAACCAGCCGGAGGGCTGGGAGGAGGACCGGTCGCCGGCGCTGGCGCGGGTCAATGACCTGAGCATCTATGAGCTGCATGTGCGCGACTTCAGCATCGGCGATGCGACCGTGCCCCTGGAGCATCGCGGGACTTACCTTGCCTTTACGGACAGGCGCTCGGACGGCATGCGGCACCTGGACGCGCTGGCAGATGCGGGGCTGAAGGCAGTGCACCTGCTGCCGACCTTCCACTTCAACAGCATCAACGAGGACAAGACGACCTGGAAGACGACGCCGGACCTGAACGGGCTGGCCCCGGACGGGCAGCAACAGCAGGCGGCGGTGGCGGCGGTGCAGGGCGCGGATGGCTACAACTGGGGCTATGACCCGGATCACTACCTGGCGCCGGAGGGTGGCTATGCGGTGAACCCGGATGATCGCGTGAAGGAGTACCGGCAGATGGTGATGGGGCTGCACCATGCCGGCCTCCGCGTGGTGCAGGATGTGGTGTTCAACCACACGAGCGGCTTCGGCGAGGCGAGCAACTCGATCCTGGATCAGGTGGTGCCGGACTACTACAACCGGCTGGATGCGGACGGCTCGCTGGAGACAGGGTCGTGCTGTGCGGACACGGCGACCGAGCACCGGATGATGGGCAAGCTGCAGCAGGATGCGGTGCTGTGGAACGCGAAGCAGTACAAGGTGGACGGCTTCCGGTTTGACATCATGAGCTTCACGTTTGTGAAGAACCTGCAGGCGATTCGCGCGGCGCTGGCAAGGTTGACGCCGGAGAAGGACGGCATCGACGGCAGCAAGATCTACATCTACGGCGAGGGCTTCAACTTTGGCGAGACGGCGAACAGCGCGCTCGGCATTAATGCATCGCAGATGAACCTGTACGGGACGGGCCTCGGCAGCTTCAACGACCGCATCCGCGATGGTGTGCGGGGCGGCGGACCGTTTGACGATGAGCGCGTGCAGGGATGGGCGACAGGCTTGTTCACGGACCCGAGTGTGTACACGGCGTCGCACACGGCGCTGCTGGACCAGAAGTCGACGCTGCTGCACCGGTCCGACTGGATCCGTGTAGGCCTGGCAGGGGATCTGCGCGACTACAGCTTCACGGACGCGACGGGCAATGTGACCACGGGCGGCAAGCTGGACTATCAGGGGCAGCCGACAGGGTATACGG
>CAXTSF010000082.1:0-5492 GCA_964246865.1 uncultured Terriglobus sp. | reverse complement strand
GGTATACGGCGTCTCCGGTGGAGGCGGTGAATTATGTCTCGGTGCATGACAATCAGGACCTGTTCGATACGGTGCAGGAGAAGTCGGCCGAGGGTGATTCTGCGGCGGTGCGGGCACGGCGCCAGGTGCTGGCGATGAGCGTGGTGGCACTGGGACAGGGTGTGCCGTTCTTCATGGCGGGCGACGACCTGCTGCGATCGAAGGACCTGGACCAGAACAGCTACGACTCGGGCGACTGGTTCAACAAGATCGACTGGACCGGACAGGGCAACAACTGGGGCATCGGTCTGCCCATCGCGAGCCAGAACCAGGGGCAGTGGAGCATCGAGCAGCCACTGCTGGCGAACACAGCGCTGAAGCCGACACCGGCGGAGATCCAGGGAACAGCTGCGGCGTTCCAGGAGCTTCTGCGGATCCGGCAGAGCTCCGGGCTGTTCCGTATGGGCAGCTTTGCGGAGGTGCAGCAGAACCTGAAGTTCCTGAATACGGGTACGGCGCAGGTGCCGGGGCTGATCGTGATGAAGCTAACGGCGCAGGACGAGTCGTATGGGCGCTACCGCGAGATCGTGGTGGTGTTCAACGCGACAACGACGCAGCAGAGCTTTACGGCGGCGGAGTTGCAGGGGAGCCGGTTGCACTTGCACCCGATCCAGCGGAACTCGGCCGACGAGGTCGTGCGTGGCGCCAGCTTTGACCACAAGGCGGGCACGCTGACCGTGCCGGCGCTGACGACGGCGGTGTTTGTCACGGGCGAGTAGATGGTCGGTGCAGTAGAGCGCGGCGCGCCGGTGCATTCCGGTCCGCCGCCTCTGTTTTTGGGGACGGTCTTTTGGGGAACGGTCAGGTCGTGATTAGCCGTGGCGATGCCGAACGAAACAGAGAGTCACGATGGGCCGCAGGTCTACAAAGAACGCGAACGCACTACCGGCGTGGCTGGCGCACAGCCGCGGCAGCGGATCGAGCCGTTCGGAAACTGCCGCTTCAGGCTGGGAGGCGGAGCGCGTGTCGCTTTGAGGACAGGTACTGCCGGACCGGGGTGTCGTAGAAGGTCATGACGACAAAGGCGAAGCCGGTTGTAAGAAGGAGTCCGCTGGCGACGATGAGCGAGAGGTGAAGCGTATCCGGATGATGGGAGGCGTAGTAGTTGCCGAAGATCCAGATTACGGCGTAGTGGGTCATGTAGAGCGGGTAGGAGAGATTGCCCACGAAGGTGCAGAGCTTTTCGGAGCGCGGGGTCAGGGTGGCGCCGGCTCCCAGCGCGACCAGCAGAGGGAAGCAGACGAGAATGACGACGGCCTCGCGCACCCAGCCGCCGTTGGCATAAGGCATAAGGAACGCGAACAGGAGCAGCGGCGCGAGCGCGCTGAAGCCGAGCCTTGAGCGGATGACCCAGCCTGAGCGATAGATCAGGAGGCCGGCGAGAAAGGAGAAGGCAACACGCGCGCCGCCGTCCCAAAAGGTCGGACCACTCCATCCGCCGGAAAGCACACCGGCGTGTGCACCCACAAAGCAGAGAATGATGGCGGCAAAGGCAACCGAGAGCTGCAGCCAGCGCTGCGAGATGCGATAGAGAGCGATGCCGTAGACGATGTTGGCAAAGTACTCCCAGAAGAGAGACCATGCGGGCGCGTTCAGGCTGAAGAGGTTGAAGCTGCGCTCGTGCATGGCCGGGTAGGGAATGAGGAGGACGGAGGAGAGAAAGAGGAGTGTGACACGGCCGGCGTTATAGGCAAGGGGACCGGCGAAAGGGTCAGCGAGGAGCGCAACCAGGCCCAGTACCGATCCGAAGAGGACCAAGGGATGGAGGCGGATAAGTCTGCTCTTGAGGAACGCCCACGGGCCCATGGCGGCGATGCGGTCGTCATAGGCGTAGCCGATGACGAAGCCGGAGAGGCAGAAGAAGAAGTCGACGGCGAGGAAGCCGTGCGCGATGAAGAGGTGGGTGTAATCCGGGATCGCCATCTCCATGAAGTGATAGAGGACAACGGCAAGGGCCGCGACCCCGCGCAGGCCGTCAAGGGCCTGGAAGTGCCGTTTGGTCACGCGCGGCGCGATGGCGGTATCGCCCAGGGGCGATTGCAGTTCCGGTGATATCGATACCGCTGCCTCTGTCGGGCTGTGCACAAGGCAGCATGGCATGGGCGGTCCATGCTGGGCAAGCAAGGTGGTGTTTGCCGATGCAGAGTTTGGCGCGAGGAAGGCCGCTCGATGAGAGAGTGCTGCCAGGCTCTCAGGGAGCGGCCGGTGCCGGTTGGCTGCTCTAGAAGTCGATGCGGGCGGAGACCTGGCCGGAGCGGCTGCCGGCGAAGTCGGCCCCACGGGCGCGGGTGATCACCCCAAAGTTGGACCGGGTGATGTCGAGGTTGGGGTCAGCCAGGTTCGTGTGATTGAGCACGTTGGTGAAGGTGCCCTCCACGCGGAGGTTGACACGCTCGGTGACCGGGAAGATCTTCGACAGGCCGGAGGACAGGTTGACCGTGCCGGGGCCGACGATGGAGCCGACCTGCGCGTTGCCGAAGCGGCCGATCGGTGGAAGATAGCCGGCGGCCAGGGCCTGGGCCGGGGTGACCGTGGGGTCGCTGTTGACGGCACCGGTGTGGCAGGCGGTGCCAGGCTTCCAGTTGGCGTTGCCGGGGCAGCCGAAGGCGGCGGTGTTGATCCAATGGTTGCGGTTCTGGCCTTGTGGCTTCGCGGTACCGAGCTGGTCGGGCTTCTGGGCGCGGTGGCCAAGGTCGCCGAAGGCACCGCCGTTGAGGCCGGAGCCGGTGCCGGAGGGGTCGGACTGGCCACTGGGGATGTAGGCGGAGAGGTAGGGGCCGCTCTGGAGCACGAAAATGTTCGAGGTGCGCCAGCCGCCGACGGCGAGGTCGACCCATCGGCTCATGCCGCTGCCGAACATGCGGCCGCGGCCAACTGGCAGGTCATAGAGCATGATGGTGCTCCAGCGATGACGGCGTGTGCCGTAGACGTTGCCGAAGTCGACCGTGCGGTCATAGGCGTAGGAGGAGCGGGCGCCGCCGTTCTCATCGGCAAAGGAGCCGCTGTTGGGGCCCTGGTTGTCGGAAACGTTTTTGGCGAAGGTGTAGGTGGAGTCGAACTCGAGGCCGTTGCGGAGGCGGTGGGAGACGTCAATCTGGCCGGAGTTGTAGCTCTGGTTGGCACCGGTAGAACGGGTGTTGATGCGGCCCCAGTTGGGGAAGGGACGTGCGCTGAGCGGCTGGTTATAGGCAGAGACGGTGGAGGAGTAAGGGAGGTCGTTGAGGTTGGGTGCCCAGACGAGCTGGTGCGTCTCCATGCCGATGAAGGAGAGGCGCAGGCCGTAGCCGCGGCCCAGATCGCGATCGACCGAGAGGGAGTACTGCTCGGAGTAGGGGTCCTTCCAGTTGATGTCGTTGGCGGTGCCGAAGTAGGCCTGGCCGAGGGAGGAGGCACCGCCGGTGGCCGCGGAGCCGGTGCCGATGTTTGGCCAGGCGAAGGCCGGGCCGGCGGCGGTCTGCGTGTTGGGAATACCGACGGTGTTGGACTGGAGGGTGCCGGTGAGCGAGTAGAAGTTGCGGCCGAGCAGCGTGATGTCATACATGCCGAAGCCGCCGCGGATGACAGTGCGATCGTTGCCGAGGGGGCGGTAGGCGAAGCCGAAGCGGGGTATGACGCGCTTTGTGGGAACGCGGCGAAGGCCGGAGGGCAGGCCCGCCTGCGCGTTGGAGAGGACGGGGGTACAGTTGGCACCGTTGGCCGCGGCTGCCCCACTGCTGCTGCCGACGTTGCAGGCGTTGAAGCTGGCAAGGAAGGGCAGGGAGAGGACCTTTTCACCACCGGACGGGTAGACGACGCGGCCGCTCTTTGCGACTGTCGGGTCAAAGTTGCCGATGTTGCCGGAGGGATCATGGTAGGCGGGGTGGTACTCATAGCGGACGCCGTAGCTGAGCACAAGGTTGGGCAGGGCGTGCCACTCGTCCTGAGCGAAGGCGTTCGAGTAGAGGGAGCGGCCGTCGTTGTCGGCGGAGACGACGTCGTAGAAGGTGGTGTTGGGCACGCCGATGAGGAAGTCGGCGAACTCCTGGCCGGTGAACTGGGCGGAGCTGAAGTCGAAGGTGCCGTAGTTGTCGGCGCCGTTGAAGCCGAGAGGGGTGACGGCGCGGACGTGGCGGAAGTCGACGCCGAACTTGAGGCTGTGGTGCCCGGCCTGGTAGCTGACCGTGTCGAGGTATTGCAGCGTGCGTGACTGTGTGATCGAGTTCAGGCGGTCTGCGTTGAGGGAGCTGAGGGTGTTGAAGTCGAGCTCGGGAAGGCCGTTGTAGAAGAGATTCTGCAGGCCCTGCAGACCGGAGCCGGCAGCAAAGGCGTTGCCGTTGAAGCCGTTGGTGGTGCCGCTGTCGTCAAAGGTGAAGCCGAAGCGGAACTCGTTCAGGAGCCGGGGCGTGAAGGTGTAGTTGAAGGCGGTGACGAGGATGCGGTCCTTGGTGACGGCCTGGCTGGAGGGAACGAGGAGCGGCTGCGGGTTGTTGATGTTGTAGTTCTTCCAGGAGAAACGGCCGAAGAGGAGAGCGCGCTGGCCGAAGTACTGGTCGCCACGGGTATCGAACTGGTTCGAGCTCTGGTTGGCGTTCTGATTGACGAGATAGTTGGGACTGGTGCCGTTGGGGTACGCATCGGCACCGCCGGTGTTGGGGTCGGGGAAGAACTGCAGGAACTTCTGCGCGACGGGATTGACCGGGACCTGATTGCCCGCGTAGAAGGTGCCGGGGCGGTTCGGGTTCTTGAGCGAGTTGGCGGGCAGATAGCTGAAGTCGCCACGCTTCTGTGCGGCGGTGGGCACGATGAACTGGCTCGGCACGGCGTTGGGCAGGCGGAAGCCCTCGTAGGTGCCGAAGAAGAAGGTGCGGTCGCGGCCACGGTAGAGATGGGGCAGGAAGACGGGTCCGCCGAGCGTGCCGCCAAAGTCGTTGCCGACGAGGGCGGGGCGGCTGGCGGCACCGAAAGGGCGCGCGTTGAAGGCCGCGTTCTGGTGGTACCAGAAGATGCCGCCGTGGAGTGTGTTGGTGCCGGACTTGGAGATAGTGGTGACCTCACCCGGCTGGCCGAACTGGGCGTTGTTCAGGACGCCGTCGACGCGAAGCTCGGCGATGGATTCGCCAGAGGTGAAGGCGTTGGCGAGCGGCGCGTTGGAGGTGGCGTCCTGCGAGGTGATGCCGTCGACGGAGACCTCCGTCTGGAAAGGAAGTCCACCCTGCACAGAGAACTTGGCACCGGTGCCGTTGTTGCTGGCGGTATCGGGCTGCACGCCGGGCAGGGTCTGGATGAGCTGCAGGGGACTGGTGCCGGAGGCGCTGGCGCGGTAGTTGGCCGGAAGATTTTTGACGTCGGCGGCGTCCAGGGCGGCGGCGATGGAGGCGGTTTCGGTCTCGATGGCACCGGTGGCGGAGGCGTCGACGCTGACCTGTTCGGAGACACTGCCGAGCTGCAGGCTGGCGTCCGCGCGCAGTTGCTGC
>CAXTSF010000081.1:0-12797 GCA_964246865.1 uncultured Terriglobus sp. | reverse complement strand
GGGGCGGCGTGCCCATTCACGCGCACAAGGCGCCGTTGACACTGAACTGTGCGCGCCGCTGAAGTGATGATCAGCGGCGAACCAAAGCGCGCGTAGTGTGCCCGCCCCAGATCCTGCAGGAAGCGCACCGTCCAGGGCCGCGCGTATCGCCGGTTCAGGGGCATACGGTCATCGGGTCCGATCGCGGCTGTGTCGGGCAGCGCTACCAGCAGCTTGTCCCGCCGCATCTGGCTCAGATCGCCGTCGTCTTCGATACGATCCAGCCCGTCAAGCAGGGCCATCTGGTTCTGGTGCACCAGGATATCGTGCGATCCGCGCATGGGCGGCGTGTTCAACAGCCGTCCCGTGTCGTCATACAGCTTCACGACAGCCGAAGGTAGACCGGTGAACGTCGAGGACGTCTCCGCGCCGGTGGCTCTGGGCGAGGGCTTGCCTGCGAGAGGAGCGTTGCCGGGCTGTGCGGCACTGAGTTTGGTGGCAAGGCGCGCGGCCGCCCCCGGATCAATCACGCCTTCTCCGTCAAAGGTCTCCTCTGCCAAACCATCCAGGACCTCGGGGCTCAGCTGCGGAGCACGAGTGGCTGTCCTGACCGCCGCGATTGCCGGTGATGGCCGAACCAGGGGCGCTGCGGGCGGGGGCAGCTCCAGCCTGGACGCTGCAAGGGCACGCGGCTCTGCTGGTGTTGCCTCAATTTTTGGCGTTGCCGGCCCATTCCCGTGGGGGCTCCCGGCCTGAGACTGCCTTACCGCAGCGGGCGAAGCCTGGCGGATCAGGCCGGCCTTCTCACGTTCTGCGCCATCGCCATTGCCGGGATGGCTGCCCTGTTCTCCACTGTCGACCTTTCCTCCTGGCAGGATCGGCCGTGGAACCCTCTCCGTTGGCGCTGTGCTCGGGATATGGCTCGTACCCGTGATTGCTGCTGCACCTGCGTCGTCCGCGTCTGTGGTCAGCCGTTCGGTCTGTTCGGCGGACCGCCGAACGGTCTCTACCTGTCTCGCCGCGGCGCGCTCAAAGTCATCCACTGTCGCCTTCCGGGGTGCGGTGGAGAGGTCGGGGCCGCCATTCGTCTTGCTGGGTGCCTGTGCAGTGGCTACGCCATGCTCGCGATACCACGCATGCACACGATCCTCGGTCTGCCGATCCGCTTTCGTCTCGGCCGCGTCTGAGGCAGCGCGGTGCAGCTTCGGCGATGACGCCCTGGCCGGGAGTGCGTGCTTCGCTTCGTGCCGCGGCTCGGCTCGACGCCGTACGGATGGGATCTCCGCCTCGCGAGATGGTCCCCGCTCAGGCGCTCGCTGCTCCCGCTTTCGGCTCGAGATGCGCCGCCCGCTTTTATGGCCGGTATCCGTATCCGAACCATGGCGAAGATGTTGCGCACCGCCCACCGGCGTGGTGGAGGACGCATGTGCCGCCCGCACGTGCGCTGAAGACCGGCGTGCCGCGGGCTCACGGTGCGCCGAGGCAAGCACGGGCCACAGGCAGAGCATGTATGCGGCAAACCATCGCAGGCTCAAGCCTAGAGAGCCGCGATCGAAACGCGTGCGGTTTGCGCAATTACGCGAGACTGCAAGGGACGCATCTGCCCGCGCGTGAGTTTGAGTGTGACTGTTGGCGGGCATGGGAGCATGGCCGCGAAGAATCCTGTACCAGAGCTTCCTCAGAGTACCGCCGTGATTCCCGCACCGAAAGTGACCAGCGTGGTTCCGTGTCCTCATCCGTCGCCCTCCTCCCTGTGCGTGCCTCGGAAGCGAAACCTGCACGGCAATGGCCAGTGATCCATGAATAACGTTTAATGAAGGTGGTATGACCACACTCTTCGGCAACAGCGAAGCTTCGGCGTCCGGCAGCCTTTCCTCCCCGAGCGGTCAAAGCGGCATACGCAAAGAGCAAGTTTCTGGTAAAGCCAGATCATGCGGCTCTGCAACGGCGCTGGAGGCAGCAGATAAGCCGGAAGCCGCGCGTATCCCGAGTTCCGTCCGAGCCCTCAGCGCGGCAAGCATCACTGTTGGCAGTGCCATGCTTGCCGGTTCCATGCTGCTGGCCTTTGGCCGCCTTGCCATGCCGCACGCGGTCCACGCCGCCGGCGACAGCTCCTCGGAGGCTGCGAAGCTGCAGTTCTACAAAACAAGCGCTGAACCGGTCCTCCGCACCAACTGCTACCGCTGCCATGCCGGCCTCAACCGCCGCGGTGGCCTGCAGATGGACACTCGCGATGGCCTTCTCCGGGGCGGGCATGACGGTGCCGCGATCGTCCCCGGCCACCCTGAGCAGAGCCTGCTTATCAAGCTGATTCGCCACGAGGGTCCGAAGGACGACCCCATGCCCATGCCGCCCAAAGGCGACAAGCTCAGCGATGCCGATATCGCCACGGTCACGCAATGGATCAGTGACGGTGCGGTGATGGATCGATAGGCACAACTCTCGCGCAAGCAGGTCATCCTTGACCGCGAACGAGGCTGGCCATACGTGCGCGCCCCGCAACTCTACAGCACACCTCCCGACTCACTCTCCAGCGCTTCCAGGAACTGCCGCAAGATCTCTACCCGCGGCTCGGCCAGACGCTTCGCCGCCTCATAGTGCAGCTCTGCCGGAAGCCGCATCAGCGCCTTTCGCAGCACGACAGCCGCCTCTCGAAAGTCTCTAAACCGCGTGTCGCGCCCGATCTTGCAAACCGTACGCGTCGCCCCTACCGCACCCAGTTGCTCCAGGATGTCCGCATCGCGCAGGATCATGCCTTCCACGGTTTGCGGCCTCTCGCGCGCCTCATGCGTGCGAATGCACTCCACCACCGCGGCGATCTTCTCCGCCGGGAAGCCGCAGCCCTCCAGGAGCGCAGGCGCATGTGCCACTGTGTACGCCGTGCTGTTCCACGTCCGCAGCGCCTCAATCTCCTCGGGCCGGTGCCCCTGAAAGACTCCGAGATCGTGAATCCACGCCGCTGCGAACAGCACCTCACGGTCGTACTGCAATCCCTCCCCGATCTGCTCTGTGAGCCTGACCAGACGTGGCTGGTGCGACAGTTTCTCAGGCGGCTGCGCCTCCATGCGCATCCGCTCGACCAGCACCGCCCTCCAGCCCGAAAGCTCTTCCATGGCACTCCCGGGCCCCTGCCATTTCTCTGCGTATGTCATTCTCTCGCGAAGGGTCGTCACACATCGATACCGCTTTTGTTGCATGGCGGCCTGGCCCAAACAAGCGCGATAAAGGAGACATGCTGCTGCTGACCGGTGCCCTGCTTATCGCCTCTGCCTTCTCCTTCAACCTTTACGTCGGCGCACGGGAACGCGCGACACAACGGGAGACGGTCACGGAAGAGACGGCCGTTTAGCAGAGCTCTCTTTCGTACACATTGAGGTGCGAGTTTCAAGACGCTGTTTCTGCGGCTGAAGCGTTGTTATCGGAGCCTGCAAGCCCGGTGCATGCGGCAATCCGCAGTGTCCAGGCAGAAGAGCGCAAGCACCTGATAGCAGTCGGCGCGTCTCAATGGGATATGGGTTTTGTTCCCCAACGAAAGTCGGTGGTCCTGGGTCTCCGTCGCAGGAGTACCAGGCATCGTGCTTACCCCGTCGCTTGCAACGTGCAGATAGGAAATATATCGGCGTGAACCGCCGCACAATGACCTCATACTTAATGCGTATGAGTTCTTGGAGTCTGCCTGAATTGGTCGGGGCGGAGGGATTCGAACCCCCGGCCCTCTGCTCCCAAAGCAGATGCGCTACCAGGCTGCGCTACGCCCCGACTCTTACAATTCTAGCCTGACTGGGCGGTCGCTTCGCATCCACTCTCCAGTCTGCGCACGGAGCTCAGCGTCGTACTCCCATGGCAAACACCCGCCCGAGAAGCCACGCCAGCAGCAGCAGCGGCACGGCAACCAGGGCCATCATGCCCAGCACCAGGGCAAGCAGGAAGGCCCAGTCTGCAAGCGCGTGCCGTTTGCGCTCCCCCTGCTCGAGTGCTGCCGTTGAGCGCTGCAGCAGCGCAAAGTTCCGGCGGTTCGCCTTCCAGGCGATGTCGAAAGCGTCGCCCAGCAGCGGCACCGTCCCAACAATCGTCTCGATGACCACGTTGCTCAGCATGCGCAGCAGCGTGATCTTTGGCACGCCGCGGAGCCATGCCGCGAGAATGAGGATCCAGGACGCCATGGCCCCGAGCACATCGCCCACACCCGGGATAAGCCCAACAATGCCGTCCAGCCCGAAGCGGATGTTGGTTCCCGGTATGCGCAGGAAGTCGTCCAGCACATGCGCCAGCATGTCCAGGTTTTCATCCGTGAAGAGACCTGCGCCGCGACGGAAGCGGGGCTGCAGGATATCCGGCTCTCCCAAGCTGCGGATGATGGGCATATACCAGGTAGGATGCGCCCACGCCCGCCGCAAGCGCCATAGAGCGCCCTGTTACAATCACTGCTGGTACGGCGGCTATAGTTCAGGGGTTAGAACGCGGGTCTGTGGCACCCGATGTCGAGGGTTCAAATCCCTCTAGCCGCCCCAAATTCCAGGCAAAACGGACGTGCAACGCTGCGTCCGTTTCTGCTTCTGCCGCTATCGGTTGCGCGCCGGGTCGCACCGCCTCTCCATGGAACAGCAGCCGCACGGACGCATCTTCGCCGGCACCTCCGGTTGGGCTTACCCGACTTGGAAACCTCTCTTCTATCCGAAGAACGTTCCAGCGCGCCGCTTTCTGGAGCACTACAGTTCGCGCCTCTCCTCGGTCGAGGTGAACTACACCTTTCGCGCGCTTCCCAAAGCCGATCAACTCAGGGGCTGGCTGGACGCCGTCGCGGCCGGAGGCAGAGACAGCACCAACTTCCGCTTCTCCTTCAAGGCCCCTGAAACGATCACGCACAGACGCCGGCTCCGCGACTGCGCTGACGCCCTCGATCGCTTTCTCGCCTCGCTGCTTCCCGTTCAGGAGGCCGGCATGCTCGGCTGCATCCTGTTTCAGTTGCCGCCCAACTTTAAAGCCGACGTGCCCCGCCTTGCTGCCTTTCTTGCTTCTCCAGAGTTTGCTGCGGCACCGCGCATCGCCTTCGAGTTTCGCCACGCTTCGTGGTTCAGCGACGAGCTCTACGCTTTGCTCCGCGGACACAATGCCGCGCTCTGTGTCGCCGAAAGCGACGATCTGAAAACACCCGAGATCCACACCGCCCGCGACTTCGCCGTCTTCCGCCTCCGCATGGCCGGCGGCTACAGCGAAGGCAGCATTGCACAGCACGCCTCGAGCTTCCGGCAGATCGCCTCCGGCACAGACGGCGAGTCGCCACGCGACGTCTTTATCTACTACAAGCATGAGGACGAACCGGCAGGTCCCCTCGCCGCTGAGGCCCTGCTCCATCGACTCGAAGACGCGGGCTGAAGCGGCCTTGGAGCGGATGCCCGCCTGCGATCGAGCATCCACATTTACACCAGCCTTCATAGCTGTGATCGAATAACAGGGCTTGCCATTCTCCCCTCCAGAAGAGTTTCGTCCACGCCGCTGGCTCGGCAACGGCCATCTGCAAACGATCGCCGGCAATTTTCTGCCGCGGCGTCTTGCGCTGCCACCTGCGGTGACCGAGCTGATTCCCGTCCCGCTGCCGCCGGAGATGCGCCAGCTGCCCGGCGCCATCGCTCTTGACGAAAGGCTGCCGAGCCGCGTTCTGTGCCACTGCCACTGGCAACCGCGCGAGGCTCCGGCCACCGTCGTTCTGGTCCATGGACTTGAGGGCTCCTCGCGTTCGCAATATGTCCTGGGCAACAGTGCCAAACTCTGGCTGGCCGGCTTTCATGTGATCCGCATGAACATGCGCAACTGCGGCGGCACCGATGCGCTCTCTCCCACGCTCTACCACTCCGGCCTTTCCGGCGATGTTCTTGCGGTGCTTCGCTGGTGCCTCAGGCGCGGGTTGCCGCGTGTCGTCCTCGCGGGCTACAGCATGGGCGGCAATCTCGTCCTCAAAGCCGCGGGCGAACTCGGCACAAGTGCGCCCGCGGCGCTCATTGGGGTCGCCGCTGTTTCGCCGCCCATCGACCTGGCTGAGAGCGCCGACGCACTCCACCTTCGCTCCAACCGCATCTATGAACGGCGGTTCCTCCGCAATCTCAGTGCACGGTATCGTCGGAAGGCCCATCTTTTCCCCGCGATCTACCGCGAAGCGTCTCTCCGGCACGTGCACTCCATTCGCGACTTTGACCAGCAGATCACGGGACCCTACTGCGGCTTCTCCGGAGCGGCCGACTATTACGCCCGCTCCGGGGCCTCCCGTGTTCTGAGCCGCATTGCCGTGCCGACCCTTCTGATCCATGCTCTCGACGACCCCTTTATCCGCCTCACGGCCGCCACCCGCCGCAGCATGGAGAGCAACCCATCCCTGCAACTTCTAGAACCACGGCACGGCGGCCACTGTGCCTTTCTCGAAAACCCAAATCCGCGCACCGGCTACGACGGCTATTGGGCCGAGCGGCAGCTCCTCCGCTTCGCCCAGCAGCGTGCCGCGGTCTGCGCGGAAGAGGCGGTGCCCTCTGCTCACTGAGTGGTGGAGCCAGTGCGGCCCAGAGGATTCTGTGCTCGTCGTGCCCTGGAGCTCCCCGGATGGGCGGCTCCGCTGGATCGATCTTCGCGCCGGTCCCGACGCCCTGGACAGCATTCCCGAGGCCGACGAGCACCCTGCGCTGCTTGCCACCCTGCGCTCCCTGAATGCAACTCGCTCGCCTGTTTTCACGGCCAAGTGCGACGTGTGGGAGATGAGCGAGGAGGAACTCGCCGGGACCCGCGACGACCTGCTCCTCGAGGCCGACGTGGCCGGTGCCGGCCTGGCCTCCTACATCGACATTTTGTGGCGCGACCGCACCGTCTTCGCCTCCCGCCACCACGCCGAAACCATGCTTTACCGGCTTGACCGCATGGGCACCGCACTCCACGCACCCATGGGTAAGCTCGAGTGCATTCTGCGCCCAGCGCTGGTCGACCTCGACTCACCCATCGAGGGCTACGCTGTCTCGCTCTATGTCCGTGGTGTTGGTGTCGACAGCACAGAGTCCGGGCAGCGCTGGGCCGAGGCGCTCACCGGCGTGGCAGCGTTCTTCCGCTCCCGCGAACTGGCGCTCCTTTAGCGTCGCCGGCTTGCCGTGGCCGCCAGGCGCATGTCGTCCGCGCTATGCTGGGAGTACATCGTGAACCGGTAGCTCAGCCGGATAGAGCATCTGCCTTCTAAGCAGAGGGTCGCAGGTTCGAGTCCTGCCCGGTTCACCAGAGCCCTCTTTCGCATTGATTGCTTTGATCAGCACATGCGCGCCGCCAGGCTCGGCACGCGTGATTGCCGACACGAAGATCTGCAAAAGCACCAGATTCCGAACTGGTACGCTTCATGGCTCGAAAGTGGCAGTGGCAATCGCGGCGGCGGCTGGCATGATGATTCTGCCTGAGAACGGCACAGTTTCAGAGAAGGTCTCCCGCTTCGCAAGCCCACGAGAGAGATCGCAGTTCGTCTGTGTTTCACCACGTTTTGTTGAGGCTTACCCTGCGGATGAGCCACAACCATGCCCTTGCACACCATGCCGCACCCAACTGCCTGATGAGGTTAATTCGATGAACATCGCCCGTACCAGTGTCCTGCTTTCCGCCCTTGCCGTAACCGCCTTTCCCGCCATCGCTCAGCAGAGCGCCACTCCGGACAGCTCTGGCAAGTCCGTCGCTGCCTCGGTGGACTATGCCGCCCTTCGTGACAATCTTTCCGGCCAGAATAAAGTTCTGAACGGCGACGTTGCCGCGCAGCGTGCCCTTCTGAAGAAGAATCAGGATCTGCTCAAGGAAGCACAGCGCCTTGATGCGGCCAACAAGAAGATGCTGGCCGAGAAGCAGCGCATGATCCAGCAGAACGCCGAGCTTGAGAAGCAGCGCGCCGCGCTCGCTCAGGCACAGGGCCAGACCACTTCCCAGTCGAGCGACAGCACCATCGCCAAGGCCGAAGCCAAGTAGCTCCGGCATCCAGGTCCCGCCTTTGTTGCAAACCAGCGCCAGGGCGGGACTGGCTCGATAGCAACCACTCACATCTCTGCAAAGACCGCCACTTCCGGCTCATGCTCCGCCGGCGCATGTGGAATCCGCAGCCCTGTGACGTGCCGCAAGACCGCAAGCAGCACCAGAAGGATGGCGAGGCCGCTGACACCGAAGATGCCGAAGCGCTGCCAGGCGAGTGTCGATGAAGCCGAGGCAAGTGTGCTGCCGGTGAAGTAGCAAACCATGTAAATGGTATTGATCCGGGAGCGGGCATCCGGCTGCAGGGCGAAGATACGTGTTTGATTCGCCAGCTGAGAACTCTGCGCGCCGATGTCCAGCAGCACCACGCCGAAGGCCAGCGCCGCCAGGTAAGGCAGGACAAAGAGATGTCCAGTGCTCTGCGCCCGGAAGGCAAGCCGCTCTGTGCTGAAGATCAGCAGCAATGCGAGCAGCATGATTCCCAGCGCGAGCGATAGGACATAGCGCGAACCCTGCCGGTCTGCGAGTCTGCCGGCACGCGACGCCATGAGCGCACCGGCCGCTCCTACCAGGCCAAAGGTCCCGGTGACGCCCGCACCCAGGCCATGCTTTGCCAGCACAAACGCCAGCGTATTCCAGAAGACAGCAAAAGCGCCGAAGACAAGCGCGCCCATGAGGCAGCTCTCACGCAGAAGCGGCTCTGCGCGAAAGAGTGTCCACAGGGACCGGATCGCCTGCCTGTAGGGCATCGGCTGCTTGCCCGGCAAACGAGGCATGACGCGCTGCATCGCGGGTGCGAATGAGGCGCTCACCAGCGCCCACAGGAGAAAGACGACACGCCAGCCCGCGATCCGGTGCGTGAGATGTTCCGCCAGGTCGTTGACACCACCCGCAAGCGTGCGCGCCAGCAGGATGCCAAGCAGCAGACCCGTCATGACCACGCCGATAGCACGCCCACGCTCCGCGGGCGAGGCCAGGTCCGGTGCAATCGGAAGCACCACATGGGTCACCGCGGCAACTGCCCCGGCCAGCACACTCGCGGCCAGCAGGAGCGGCAGGGTCGGTGCCATGGCTACCAGCAACAGTGCGACACCGGCTGCACTGTACAGCCGCACCATCAAGGCGCGCCGCTCCACAATGTCGCCCAGCGGGACAAATCCCAGCAGCCCGAAGACATAGCCGGCCTGTGTCGCCACGGAGACCAGCCCTGCCGCGGCCGCGCTACTACCGAAGGTGTGTGCTATTTGCGGCAGCAGCGGCTGGCAGAGATACAGCGACGCGACGCCCACACCGCACGCCAGGCCGAGGAAGGCAAAGGGCGCGTGCGGTGCCGGAGGAGTGCCGCGATCGACCATCTGTCAAGACTACTGTCCCGTGGAGTTCGCTTCTTCGAGCGTGCGCCGCAAATCGCCGCCATGTACGGCCAATCTCTGCTCGGCTTCCATGCGAGTCAGCCTGAGCCGATGCATCACGATGGCGGCCTTCACCGAGCCTGCCTGCTGCAGGAGATCACGAGCCGGCTGCAGATCCATCTCAGCAATTTCAGCGATGAGGCGTGATGCCCGGTCCACCAGCTTTTGATTGGTTGGCTGCACATTCGTCATGCGGTTGCCGTAGACGTGGCCAAGCCGGATCATCAGACCGGTGGAGAGCATGTTCAGAACCAGCTTGGTTGCCGTACCTGCCTTCATGCGCGTAGAGCCGGTGATCACCTCGGGCCCGGTGGCGGGAGTGATGGCCAGATCGCCCGCAGACGCGAGCGGCGAGCCGGGAACGCACGAGAGCCCGATGGAGAGGCAGCCCAGATCGCGTGCGAGCGCCATGGCGCCAAGGACGTAGGGAGTCCGGCCGCTGGCGGCGATGCCGACGAGTGTATCCAGTCCTGCTGACTGATTGAACCCGCGTTGCAGGAGATCCTGGGCACCCTGCTCGGCCGAGTCCTCCGCGCCCTCGGCTGACACGCGCAATGCCGGATCGCCGCCTGCGATGATGCCCTGCACAAGATCACGCGGCACGCCGAAGGTGGGCGGGCACTCGCTTGCGTCCAGCACGCCCAGCCGTCCGCTTGTGCCGGCACCGATATAGAAGAGGCAGCCTCCGCGTCCTATGCGCCTGGCAATCTCATCCACGGCTCTTGCAATAGCAGGGATTTCGGCAGCAACAGCCGCGGCTACGCCTGCGTCCTCGCTGTTGATGATGTGCAGGAGGTCTTCGGTTGGAAGCGTATCGATCTGTTGAGAGCGCGGGTTGGATGCTTCCGTGAGCAGATGCGAGAGGTCCATGCCAGCCATTGTCTCTTGCTGGACCGGCACCGTCATGGGCTCCATCAGAGGCAGAGCCGTCCGGAGATGGATGCGGGCGGCTCTGCGGAGAAGCAAGGTGTACGGAAGACGGCTACTGGACGGTTGCGGCGACCTGTGGCTCGAAGGGCTTGACGAACTCGGGCAGGGTGGTCTGGCCCTTGTCGATGGCAGAGGTGCCTCCAACGAGAACGTCTGTCACGTCGGTGATGCCGATGAAGCCAAGGATCTGCTTCAGATAGCTGACGGCAACGTTGTAGCCCTCAGCCTGCGAGCCCGGTGTGTAAACGCCGCCGGAAGCCAGGATAATGCTGGCCTTCTTGCCCTTCACCAGGCCCTCGTACTGCGGCGTGAAAGTGACGTTGACCCGCACGATGTGGTCGATATAGGCCTTCAGGTTTGCCGGGATCGAGAAGTTGTACATGGAGGTGCCGATCACGATGTGGTCGACGCTCATGAGTTCGGCGATGAGGTTGTTGGAAACGGAGATGGCCTTCTTGATCTCAGGCGAGTGCTGCTCGGCGGGGGTGTAGGCACCGGCAATCCAGGGCAGATCGACAAAGGGCAGATCGGTCTTCATCAGGTCGCGTTCCACGACGGTGCCGCCCTGATGCTGCGCCTTCCAATCTTCGATGAACTTGGCCGTGAGTTTGCGGGAGACGGAATAGTCGCCGCGTGGACTGGACTGAATCGCGAGAAGCGTGGGCATGGGATGTCCTTAGGGTTGGGCTGAGTGACGGGTTGTGCAGACAGGCGCAACGCCAGGACCGCAGGGGCATGCAAGCTCGTGTGAGCCTCAGGCGTGCGCGGAAGCGAACCTCGATTGGAAAATGCCGTTGAAGGCACGGCGGACTCCAAAGAAGATCAGGAACCAGAGCACGGTTGCAAGAAGGCCGATGCCGATACCGGCGGGATCCATGAGCAGGTGATAGAGCAGGATGTTGACCAGTACCGGCGCGAGCAGCACAAGAGCGAGTGGTACGAAACGATTGACCAGCAGAAGGATCCCGGAGACGAGTTGGATGGCGAAGATGAGCGCGAAGTAGTGCGTTTGCGACATGACGGTCATGTACTGCATGGCACTGGCGGAAGAAGGCGGTGGCTGGTGAATGAAGTGGAAGAAGCCGTTGAGGCCGAAGACGGTGAACATGAAACCGAGCAAATATCGAGCGATCGTGGTGGCGAGTCTCATCGGGCTGACCTTTTGATCTTGGGAGATAAACAACAGGTGTCGAAGAGAGTAGAGCACGACAGATGTCGAGAAGGCAACACCTGTTGTTACACTTGAGTGATGGCGACAGTGATTGAGTGTCCGGGTACCTACGTCGACCCACGGGTACGACGGACGCGGCAGATGCTGGAACAGGCCATGGAGACGCTGCTGGCAGAGAGGGCGTTTGAGCAAATCTCGGTCGCTGACATAGCAGAAGCTGCTTTGTTGAACCGGGCGACCTTCTACGTACACTTCACGGACAAATTCGATCTGCTGGAGAGCCTGCTAGCTTCGCTGTTCCGCGCGCTGATCCGCCAGCGCGGCGTTGCTTTCGACGGCACATGCCCCTCGGCGGTGTACGGGATTGCGCTTGCGGTGTGTGATTTCCTGACGAGCATGCCTGGATGCCCCGGGCAGCGGCAGGTGGAGCAGCACCTGGAATCGGCCATGGTGGTGATTGTGCGTGCGATGCTGCGGGAGGGGATGCAGCGGCACGCGCCGGGAAACGGGCGTTCGCCGGAGATGCTGTCGGCTGCGACTGCAGGGGCGATCTATGGGGCGGCCAAGGACTGGGCCGGCCAGCCCGGGCGGCCAAAGGCGGAAGAGGCAGCGGCAACGATTATGGAGCTGATCCGGCCACTGATTGCACGAGGCTGAAAGGCACGAGGCTGAAAGCGAGCCGGCGAGCACGCCTAGGTGGAGCAGAGCCGCGCGTTCTATGCTGTCGAAGTGAACGAAGCCATGATTCGAGTTGAGTTGCCGGATGGCCAGGTGCGCGAGGTCGCACGTGGCACAACCCCTTTTCAAATAGCGCAGAGCATCTCTCCGCGGCTGGCCGAGGCCGTCGTGGTGGCGAGGATACGGACGCGCAGTGGAGACCGGGCGGCCGAGGGCGCTGAGGAGCAGACGGATGCGGCGCATGGCGGAGCGGGCACGGAGGAATCCATGTACGCCGTTGCGGCAGGGGCTGAGCGGGTGGTGGATCTGGCGGAACCGCTCGAAGAGGATGTCACTTTGATGCTCATCAAAGAGTCCGATCCAGAGGCATTGCGCACGGTGCGGCACTCGGCGGCGCACGTGATGGCCACCGCCATGCTGGAGCTGTATCCGGAGGTTAAGCTGGGCCACGGACCGGCAACTGACAGCGGTTTCTTCTACGATGTGTATCGCGAGAGGCCGTTTACGCCGGATGATTTGATGGCGATCGAAGCAAAGATGGCAGAGGTCGTTGCGCGTAATGAGCCGTTCCGGCATGAGTACATTTCGCATGAAGAGGCTACGCGCGGGTATGAGGAGCAGGGCGACTTCATGAAGGCGTACTTCGTGAG
>CAXTSF010000080.1:1721-12877 GCA_964246865.1 uncultured Terriglobus sp. | reverse complement strand
GGATGTGGAGATGAAGGTGGTCCGCCACACCCGCGCCGGCGGCCTCGCCCAGATTCATACCCAGGTTGATGCCGTCTGGCCGATATACCGTGCGCAACGCTTCCTCCATCCGCCGAGCCAGCAGGATCATCTCAGTCGCCGCGGCAGCAGGGAGCTTTGCCAGCGAGTCCACACGTTCATACGGAACAACCATCACGTGTCCGGAGGCGTAGGGAAAAGCATTCAGGCACACAAAATTATGCTGGGCCTGCAAGAGGACACCACCAGCCTGTTCCGCGTCTGCAGGCGGGAGCTTCCTGGAGCGAACGGCCCAACGCACCGAGCCGATCAGGTTCAGGAAGACGCTGCCATAATCCTCGGGAAAGTCCTGGAGTGCGTCCGGTACACCGCGTTTACCACCGGAACCCGCGTCCGTAATGTAGGCGTAACGCCATGGCGTCCATAGCCTGTCCATAGAGGGCAGTATAGCGGCGGGACCAATGGCGGAGAGTGGCGCGGCAACAATCCCACTTACGTTTGAGCTTCTCCGTTGACTCGCATTTTTTTCAGGGTCTATACTTTAGCAAGGCTAGGGTGCGATAGGGACAGCGCCGGCTACCAAAGACAACGCGCGATCTGTGTTCTATCGGTGCCATGGGCCAGCCGAGGCCTTGTCGCCTCTTTGCTGGCCACAGCAGGCGCTTCCTGTCGGGCAGCCAACGTGACACCGGGTCGTTCACCCGAAGCGGCACATCTTATGGAACACACCCTCAATCCTGAAACCGAGAGCAAACCCCTGACCACCGAACTCGAAAACATGCCCGTAGACGAGGCGGCAATGCCGTCTCAGACCATGACCTCCCCTTCTCACGAAGCGGCAGTCTCCTCACCCGACGCTGCCGAGACGGCGGGCGCCCACTCAACGCCCGCGACGGAAGACGTGGCCGTGGGTGCCAACCACCTGGTGACACCTGCGCCAGAGCCGGCCGCGAGACCGGTTGCGAATCAGCGCACAGCCGGACACATGCCCGGCCGCGCCGACCTGCAAGCCGGTGCAGGCCCGGACGATATCGACTACGATGCCGCCGACTTTGCCGCTGCGCTCGAAAGCTTCGACCGCGAGCAGGCCGAGGACAAGGCAGCCGCCTCAGCCGCCATGGAAGAGGACAAGGTTGTTACCGGCACCGTGATCAAGATCACGGATAAGCATGTCGTTGTGGATATCGGCCTGAAGAGCGAAGGCCTGATCCCCAAGGAGCAGGTGCTGGACCACACCGGCCAGCCAAAGCTCGCCGTGGGCGACGCTGTTGAGGTGGTGGTTGAGCGCGAGGAGCAGGAAGGTGGCTACCTCGTCAGCTATGAGAAGGCGCAGCGTCATCGTCTGTGGGACCAGCTTGAGAAGGCAGCCGCCGACAAGACTCCGGTCACCGGTACGGTTCTGTCGCGCGTCAAGGGCGGACTCACCGTGGACATCGGCGTCAAGGCGTTCCTGCCCGGTTCCCAGGTGGAGATTCGGCCGGTCCGCAATCTGGACACCTATCTCGGCCAGCCGCTCGATGTGCGCGTGATCAAGCTGAACAAGAAGCGCGGCAACGTGGTGATCTCGCGCAAGGAAATCCTCGAAGAAGAGCAGAACTCCCGCAAGGACGTGACCCTGCAGACGCTGGAAGAGGGTGCGATCCTGACCGGCGTCGTCAAGAACCTGACCGACTACGGCGCGTTTGTCGATCTCGGCGGGCTGGATGGCCTGCTGCACATCACGGACATGAGCTGGGGCCGCCTGACCCATCCCCGCGACCTGGTCCAGGTCGGCGATGAGATTCAGGTGAAGGTGCTGAAGTTCGACAAGGACAAGCAGCGCGTTTCCCTCGGCTTCAAGCAGCTGACGCCCGATCCGTGGCTGGATGCAATCGAGCGTTACCCGATCGGCGCGCAGGTTAAGGGCCGCGTCCTATCCGTAACTGACTACGGCGCGTTCGTCGAGCTGGAGCAGGGCATCGAGGGTCTCGTCCACGTCTCCGAGATGACCTGGTCCAAGCGGATGAAGCATCCGTCAAAGATGGTCAAGCCCGGTGACGAGGTTGACACCATCATTCTCGCGGTAAACCCGAACGACCGCCGCATCTCGCTCGGCATGAAGCAGCTCCAGGACAATCCCTGGGAGCAGCTTGAGAACAAGTACCCGATCGGAGCCACGGTCGAGGGCCGCGTGCGCAACCTGACCGACTTCGGTGCTTTCATTGAGATCGAGGACGGCATTGATGGTCTCGTCCATGTGTCGAACCTGAGCTGGACCAAGCGCATCAAGCACCCATCCGAGGTCCTGAAGAAGGGTGAGAAGGTGAAGGCTGTTGTTCTTGGTGTGGAGCCGGAGAATCGCCGCCTCTCTCTTGGCGTCAAGCAGCTGGAACCGGATGTCTGGGACACCTTCTTCGCGCAGCATCGCGTGGGCGATGTGGTCAAGGGCAAGGTACTCCGTACCGCGCAGTTCGGTGCCTTTGTCGAGATTGGCGAGGGTGTCGAGGGTCTCTGCCACGTGTCCGAGGCAGTTGGCGAAAATGGCCGGCCGATGACGCTGGAAGCGGGTCAGGAGCACGAGTTCAAGATCGTCAAGATGAGCCCCGAAGAGAAGAAGGTCGGTCTAAGCCTGCGCGGTGTGGGTGAAGAGGCCAGCCGCGAAGAGGTAGAAAGCTACAAGGCTCCGCGAGAGTCCGGCTCGTCCAGTTCGTCGTCAGGCTCCTCCAGCAGCACCACGTTGGGCGACCTGCTGAACTGGAAGCGCTCCGAGCGGTAATCCTGAACCGAAGCAAGCGAAGAGGCCGCCCTGGAAGGGTGGCCTCTTTGCATCTGCACAGAACCAGGCGCCCTAAGAGCTACAGGCAAAGGCCGTTCCAGTGCTCGGCGGCGACAATGCTGTCGCCGGGATTGCGTGAGTCATAGCGGATCTGCACGGGAAGATCAAGACGGAGGTGCTCCATGGAGATGGGCAGGCTGGAGAGATCCTGCGCACAGCTGTACTCCACGCCACCGATGCGATAGCGGTAGAAGAGTGTGGTCGGAGGCGCGTTGACTGCCTCGGCATCCTCCTCTTCCAGCAGGGTTCCCGCAACGATGCGGCCATGGGTGGCCAGATGTTCGCGGCGAAGACGTTCAGCCTCCTCCGCACTCGGGCGCTTGCGGCGGCGCGCCAGCAGGGTGAACGTCAGACCTGCAGCCATGGCAGCCGTAGCGCTTACAAACAGCCATGGATGTGCGCCCACGTAGCCAAGGGCCCGGTATACGCCGTGCGATGCAGCTTGCACATCCAGAGTGTGAGCGGTGAGAGCAGCGGACGGAGATGGCAGAGGCTTCATCGGTGGACCCATGGAAACGCAGATTCTGTAGGACGGGGATGCACTTGCGGGACTCCGCAATCTATCTGATGCGACTGTACCCGAGAGACGTTTGGCGGGTGTATCCCCTAGGTGGGGAGTGGCGCGGCGTATAGTTCTCATTGATGTCTTTTCACAGAAACGAAGTTCCTGAACCGGCGGACACATTGGTTCCCTATGCTCGAGAGAGTGCAGAAGAAAGTTCCGCACCGGGCCGGAAGATGGGCGCGGAACCCTACGATCTGGGGCCGGATGAGGACGGGATACGCCGGAGGATCCGGTCCACCACCGTGGTCTGTGTGCGCCGCAATGGCCAGGTGGTGATGGCAGCCGATGGTCAGGTGACGCTGGGTTCGGCCGTGATGAAGCAGGGTGCAAAGAAAATCCGCCGCCTCTACAACGACAAGGTTCTGGCGGGCTTCGCTGGTTCTACGGCAGATGCGTTCTCCCTCTTTTCACGATTCGAGTCAAAGCTGGAGCAGTTTGCGGGAAACTTGTCGCGCGCGGCCGTAGAACTGGCCAAGGATTGGCGGACGGACAAGATGCTGCGGCAGCTGGAGGCGCTGCTGATTGTGGCCGATGCGAACCAGATGTATCTGCTGGGTGGCAACGGCGACGTGATTGAGCCCGATGCCATGAATGGTGGATCGATCATGACCATCGGTTCGGGCGGCAGCTTTGCCCAGGCCGCGGCGCAGGCATTGCTGGAAAACACATCCATGACGGCGCGTGAGATCGTCGAGAAGAGCATGAAGATTGCCGCGGATATCTGTATCTACACGAACAATTCAGTGACGGTGGAGGAGCTGCAAACGGCAGCCCTCAGCTCTTAGCTGCCGTGGGATCCAATCGCACCACCGGCGGAATCGAAGATGTATGAACCGCTTTTGCTAGGAGCGAACTACTAGCAGCTAGGAGCCCCGTTTCATGGCCATCTATTTACCGGCGGTCGCAGAGGACCAGGCATTGGCTCTGGAGGATCTGACGCCGCGCGAGATTGTCGCGGAGCTGGATAAGTACGTCATCGGCCAGCATGCGGCAAAACGCGCTGTGGCGATTGCGCTGAGAAACCGGCAACGCCGGCAGAAGCTGCCACCCGAGCTCGCCGACGAGATCATGCCGAAGAACATCATTATGATCGGCGCGACGGGCGTGGGCAAAACGGAGATCGCGCGTCGCCTTGCGAAGCTGACCAACTCGCCATTTCTGAAGGTGGAGGCGAGCAAGTTTACCGAGGTCGGCTATGTGGGCCGCGATGTGGAGTCCATCGTGCGCGACCTGGTGGAGACCTCCATCGAGATGGTACGTGAGGAGAAGCTTGAGGAGGTGGAGGACAAGGCGGAATTGAATGCGGAGGAGCGCATCCTGGATCTGCTGCTGCCACCCTCGCCTGCCGCGGCACAGGACCATAAAGCGTCAGCGGAGGCCGGCTCGGAGACGCCCAGGGTAGCGGTGGACTTTGACGCGCCCACGATCGAAGCTACTGCTGAGGAGCCGAAGGAGAACCGTACGCGCGAGAAGCTGCGGCAGCAGTTTCGTGAGGGCCGTCTCGATGAGCGGATTGTCGAGGTGGACGCACGAGATCGCAGCTCCGCCAATATCGAGATTGTGGGCCTGCAAGGCAACGAGGAGATGGATGTCAATCTGAAGGACATCCTGCCGGGCCTGTTTGGGCCGCGCTCGCGCAAGAAGAAGATGAAGGTCTCCGAGGCATTCGACTATCTGATCGGCGAGGAAGAATCGCGGCTGATCGACATGGAGACCGTCACACGCACGGCCATCGAGCGGGTCGAGGAGTCCGGTATCGTTTTCCTCGATGAAATCGATAAGATTGCCGGGCGCGAGGGTGGGCACGGGCCGGATGTGAGCCGCGAAGGCGTGCAGCGCGACATCCTGCCCATCGTAGAGGGAACCACAGTCAATACGAAGTACGGCTTTGTCTCCACGGATCACATTCTCTTCATTGCCGCGGGTGCTTTCCACGTCTCCAAGCCGAGCGATCTGATTCCAGAGCTGCAGGGCCGTTTTCCCATTCGCGTAGAGCTGCATTCGCTGACGGTCGACGACTTCATACGAATCCTGACGGAGCCAAAGTCTTCGCTGATGAAGCAGTCCATTGCCTTGCTGGAGACAGAGGGGCTGCGGCTGGAGTTCAAGCCGGAAGCGCTTGAAGAGATGGCGAGCTTCGCCTTTTCCGTGAACGAGTCAACGGAGAACATCGGCGCCCGACGGCTGCACACCATCATGGAGCGGGTGCTGGACGAGATCAGCTTTCAGGCGCCGGATCTGATCAAGAACGCGAAGCCCGCGGGCAGCCTGGGGCCGGAGGGAGTCGTCGCGCTCGTGGAGCCAAGCACGGTGCAGCAGCCAAAGGGAGCTCCACCCATTCCCGCGGGAACGGCGCCGCTGCCGGTCGTGGAGCGTCCGCTGGAAGGGGGCGGCACCGAGCGTGTTGTTGTCATTGACCGGGAGTATGTGCGGCAGCAGGTGGCGAGCATCGTCAAGAACCAGGACCTGAGCCGGTACATCCTTTAGTAACGGCAGAACACGAGAGGGCGCTCACCGAAACTGGAACTCTTGTGTGAGTGCGTGTTCCTGTTTTGCTATAGAAACGGCAAGCCCTATGTGGGAATCTAAAGGTATATGTACGACGACCTGAGCCCGGCCATGGTGTACGCCATGGCTGCGGAAGATGCGGATCTGAAACGGTCAGAAGAGGCCGCACTGCGTCTGCTGGACCGCTTCCATCTCACAGAGCCTCCGATCAATCCGGTGTCGATCTCCCGGCAGCTGGGCATGAAGGTCCATTTCGTTTCGCTGGCCGAGAGCGAGCGCGATGTATCGGGCTATCTTGATCTCGAAGATGACAGCATCAGCGTTAATCGAAGAGAGTCTCCGCTGCGTCAAACCTTCACGGTCGCCCACGAGCTGGGACATAAGATCCTGCACTCGGATTGGGCGTCCAGTTCGGAATACAAAGTGTATCGCCGGCAACGCGCCTACGGCAGTAAAGAGGTGGAGGCCGATACCTTTGCGGCAAACCTGCTGATGCCGCGCTTTCTCCTGGACCAGTATTACGACCTGCTCCCTGTCGAGGGGCTTTCGCAGCTCTTCGCGGTTTCGGTCCCGGCGATGAACACACGGCTTAGTATCCTGTATGGCCTTTGAAGTACAGCGCGTCAAAAACTCGGTAGAAGCGACCGAGGAATCGGAGCCAGAGCTGGACCGGACCTTTCAGGAGGCCAGGGAGAAGCTGGAAGCGACGCGCGAGAATAACCGGCATGAGGAAGAGCTACAGAAGCGTGAACTGGGCTGGTTTGGCGGTGTATTCGGCGGCCAGCAGCAGGCCCCCATCATCGCCTCGGCCGTGGTGGCTGTGCTCTCTCTTTTCTTTGCCTTCGTGTGTGTGGTGCTCGCGAGCTTCGAACCGAACACCAGCTCACTGGATCAGGCACGCAACGCCTTTCTGGCGCTGGCGGCGTCTTCGCTGAGCTATCTCTTCGGCACACGGTCGTCCAGCAGGCGAAGATGACGCGGATGGGAGATCGACGGAGGACACCGGTGCATGGCTCGCCCTCCGTCAACTTTACCCCGATCTACAGGCCGCAGGCTTTGTTGCGGTCTGCATGAGCGCCCGCGGCTTTGGCGGCCGACTCGCTCATGTATTGACCCTGCTTCGTCTTGCCGTAAAAGGTGGTACCTGGGCAGTGATAGACCTTGCTGTCCGTGTTGACCCAGACCATCCCTGGACCGCCACCGGCAGCCGCGGTGCGCGATGCCGCTGCGGCACCAGGCCCCTGCCGCGCGGCTGAGGGCTTGGCCGGTGTGTTGGCCGCGGCAGGCGAGGATGGGCTGGATGCAGGCTTCGCCGCAGGATTCGCATTGCTGGGAGCAGGTGAGGCCGCGGGTAATGCCGAAGCGGCGGGGGCGGGGGCCGCGGAACGTGAGGGCGCAGCAGCAGGAGCAGGCGCGGCGGCAGCAACGAACCACGTTTTGATGCCTTTATGGCCACGGCACGCGCCCTGCTTCTTGGCGTCCATGCTGTAGCTGCCATCGTTGCATTGGCCATTGGCACCCGCGGGTGCGCCGGCAGGTGTCTGTGCGGAAGCGGCAAGGGCTGTGAGGGTAAGGGCGGCAACTACCATGAACCGGCTGAGCTTGGTCATCGGTGCTCCAGGTTTGGGGATTCTTGGGGTGCGTATGTGCAGGGATTGAATGTCAACCGGAAGTGTACGCGGCCTGTGTGGCCCGGCAACCGATCAAAGGTAATGGCTGCGCATGTTACCGTCTCATGCACGATCTTCCGGCATACGCCTTGGCGTGCGGTATTCTTATGCTTGGTCAAGTGGGCCTGAGGGCGAGGTGTATTCGGTTGGCAGAGGTACGTTTGCAGGAGGGTGAGCCCCTGGAGAATGCGTTGCGCCGCTTCAAGCGCAAGGTGCAGCAGGAGGACATCATCAAGGAAGTGAAGCGTCACTCCTTCTATCTGAAGCCGGGCGAGAAAAAGCGTGTCAAGGAAGCACTGGCACGTAAGCGGAATCGCAAAAAGATTCGCAAGGAACAGGACTAGTCATTTGTGCCGTCTTCACGCGCCTTTGCGCGTGAAGTAGCGAAGGACAAGGCCCGCTATCTCTCGCGGGCCTTGTCCTTCGTTATCGACTCGTGAACGCTTATAGTGCTGCCAATGGCACAGTACGACCTCCCGGCCAGTGACGACGAGCTCATCCGTGGGCGCGCGTCTGTCGGCGAGGCGGAGGTTCTCGTCTGCACAGACGGGACTTGCCGCTTCGATGGCGGCGCGATGTTTGGTGTGGTGCCGAAGACGCTGTGGTCGCGCAGGATGGAGCCTGACGCGCTGAACCGGGTCATGCTCGGCCTCAACTGCGTCATCGTGCGGGTGGGCGGGAAGGTAGTGCTGATCGAAACCGGCTTCGGCAACAAGCTCTCGCCCAAGCTGCGAGAGATCTGCGCGACCGAGGAGCGATTGCCTGCGTCTCTCGCGGCAGCGGGTCTTCAACCGGAGCACGTCGACGTGGTCATCAACACGCATCTGCACTGGGACCACTGCGGGTGGAATACGGTTCTCGATGCGGATGGTCTGGCAAAGCCGTTCTTTCCGCGCGCGGAGTACATCGTACCCTCAGGCGAGGTGGAGCATGGGCGTAGGCAGATGGAACGCGACCGCATCAGCTATGTCGCCGCAAACTACGAGCCGGTCATGGCTACCGGCCAGATGCGCCTCGTGTCCGCACCGGAGGCGCAGGTGTGCCCCGGCGTGAGTGTGGAGCGGTATCCCGGTCATACAGCGTCGATGATGGCGGTGCACGTGGAGAGCGCGGGCGAGCATGCCTGCTTTATCAGCGATCTTCTGCCCACCGCCGCACACCTTGACCTGACCTGGGGCATGGCCTTCGATCTGGATCCGCTCCGGGTCATCGAGGAGCGCAAACGCTTCTTCGTGCGAGCGGTTACGGAGCAATGGCTGGTGCTGTTCCCACACGACCACCGCCTGCCCATGACGTATCTGGAGCGCGATGAGCGTGGACGCGTGGTGGCACGCGGAAGAGCTCCCTCGAAAGAGGACGGCTCTCGTTCGGCACTGCGTCCAAGCTAAGATTTACTCCACCGTAATGAGCTTCGTGCGCTTCCCGAGCCGCAATGGGAAAACAGCCGGAATCGTCGGCAGATCGTGGCGCACAGCGGACGCGACCACCTCGTCGATGCGGACCGCATTCTCTGCGCGTTTGCGGCGCGCCTCGGCCATGCTGCTGGCCAGGCCGGAGGCGAGCACCAGGCGATCCGTGTTGACGGAGGGCGGCGTCGCTTCGTAGCCCAGGTCGGCCTTGTTCAGCGTGACGCGTTCCGTATCCTCGGTGGTGCCGCCCTTCTGAAACTGCGTGGTCCAGTTCTCCTCCGCTCGTTGCGCGGCCTCGCCCGAATGGAAACCCGCGGTGATCGTCCTCCCCAGATCCTTCTTTGCCTGCATCGGGTGTAGTTCACCGCCGGCAACACGCTCCTGCATGCGGTCGATCTCGGACTGCGGCAGATCGGTGAGCAGCGTCCAGTACCGCCACATCAGTTCGTCGGAAACCTGCATCAGCTTGCCGAACATCTCAAATGCCGGCTCATTGACGCCGATGGCGTTGTTCAGCGATTTCGACATCTTCTGCACGCCGTCGAGCCCCTCGATAATCGGCATCATGAGAACGATCTGCGGCTGCTGACCGGCGTGGCGTTGAAGGTCGCGCCCGCGCATGAGATTGAACTTCTGGTCGGTACCACCGAGCTCGACATCGCATTGGAGCATGACGGAGTCATACCCCTGCATGATGGGGTAGAGCAGCTCATGCAGTGCGATTGGCTCCTCCTCGTTGAAGCGCTTATGGAAGTCCTCCCGCTCCAGCATCTGCGAGAGCGTGAACTGCGAAAGAAGCCGAACCATGTCCGCATAGCCGAGCCTGTCCAGCCACTCCGAGTTATAGCGGATCTCGGTCTTGTCGTGATCCAGGATGCGGAAGACCTGCTCCTGGTAGGTCGCAGCATTGATGGCGATCTGTTCGCGCGTGAGTGGCTTACGCGTCTGGGACTTGCCTGTGGGATCACCGATGAGTGCGGTCGAGTCGCCGATGAGGAAGATCACGGTGTGGCCGAGCTGCTGGAAGTGGCGCAGCTTGCGCATGAGAACGGTGTGGCCAAGGTGCAGGTCCGGTGCAGTTGGGTCGAAGCCGGCCTTGATGCGCATGGGCTTGCCGGAGGCAATGGACGCTTCAATGCGCTTGCGGAGATCGTCAAGGGGAAGGACCTCCGCGGTGCCTTTGGTGATGAGATCAAGCTGTTCGGCAAGAGTCGGGAAGGTCGGCATAGTCTGTCGTCGAGTATAAGGAAGCGGGAGTCTGCAGTGTGACGGAGCGACGGCTTCCGTTGCGCAGAGAGGATGGAGGGAGCCATGGGAGACCGGACCCATAAAAGCTCGCAGAGCGCCGCAGCCGCGGGCACGCCGCCCGCAAAGACCTGCGCCGCCTGCGGCCGCCGCATTGAATGGCGCAAGAAATGGGAGCGCGACTGGGCGGAGGTGAAATTCTGTTCGGATAGCTGCCGACGCCACAAACCGGGCGCGACGGATGCGGCGCTGGAGGAGGCCATCCTGCGACTGCTGCGCGAACGCGGTGCCGGCAAGACGATCTGCCCAAGTGAGGCGGCACGCGCTGTGGCCGGTGAGGATCGCGCCCTCTGGGATCCGTTAATGGAGCCTGCCCGGCAGGCGGCGCGGCGGTTGGTCGCCAAAAATGTCATCGACATCCTGCAGGGCGGACACATCGTGGATGGCTCGACGGCAAAAGGTCCGATCCGTTTACGGCTGCACTGAAAAGATAGAGGTTGCGAGTCAACGCAGAACATCCGTTGCGGCTCTAACAGCGCTATGGCCACCGCGACGAAGTCCGCTACCAAGAAGAGCGCAGCAAGCCGATCAAGCGCTACGAAACGCACACCGCCGAAGGGCGCAACCAAGTCCGCGAGCACGAAGACGGCAGCGAGCCGCCGCCACATCAAGGGTGCGGACACTCATAAGGCTGAGGGCAGCAAAAAGGAGCAGGCGAAGCCGGCGGGAAAGAAGAGTTCGGCTGCAAATGCGTGCTGGCCGGGGTACGAGCCCACCCCAGGCAAGAAGCAGGGTGAAAAGGGCAGCTGCAAGCCTAAGGCAAATCAGACCGCCGGGGAGAAGAAGGGCGATCAGAAGGCAGCAGCCGCCTCAAAGCTAAGCGGCCAGAAGAAGTAGAGATCGAAGGCCCGCGGCTGGACCACAGG
>CAXTSF010000080.1:0-1711 GCA_964246865.1 uncultured Terriglobus sp. | reverse complement strand
GAGTCTGTGTACTGACTAACGGATCGGCCTGAAAGAGCGACTTAAAGGCATCCCGGTAGACAACAATCAGGAAGATCTCCAGCACCGTTCCGAACAGGCCTGCTCCCGCGCCGCCATGCTGCAGCAGGAAATGAAAGAGCAGGATGTTGACCAGGATCGGCCCCAATAGAACAAGGCCGATGGGAACATAACGCCCGACCAGAAGAAGCAGGCCGCCGATGACCATCAATACCGCATTGAAGGTCATGAAGCCATGTGACATCAGAATGGTCAGGTAGGTGGTGGCGTCGCTGGGCGGCATGGGTGGCATGGGCAGGAAATGCAGAATGCCGTTCAGGCCGAAGACGAGGAACATGAGTCCAAGCAGAACGCGAGCGGCAAGAATGGCATACTTCATGGGAGTGCTCCTCAAACAGGGGTGCGCGTAACGCGCTGAGTATAGCCGAGCTTTCCAGGCTTTGCTACCGGTCAGAGGGACTTTGACGCAGACAGCAAGTGGAGCGGGAGGCGCTGTGAACTTTGAACAGACCCGCGCACACCTGCTGCAATTGCCACGCGTGACGGAGACGCTGCAGTGGAGTCATAACCTGGTCTACCGCGTGATGGACAAAGCGGCCGGCGGCAAGATGTTTGCCATCATCGATAGTGAGCGCGCCAGCCGGCATGTGATGGCCTTTGCCGCGGGGCAGGAGCGCTTCCATGAGTTGCTGGAGCAGGAAGGTTTCTTTCCCGCTCCGTATCTCGCACGAGCCTTCTGGGTAGCCATGGAGAGCTGGGATGCACTGCCAGGGCCTGAGCTGGCGCGGCATCCGGCTGCGGCGCATGCCGTTGTTCTCACGAAGCTGCCTGCGCGCGCCAGGGCTTTGTATGCCCTGCCGGACCGCGAGTACCGGCGGGTCGTGAAGGAGCGGCGAGCTCTGCTGAAGGGTTAGCCGCTGTTTGCCTAAGTCCGGCGTGCAGGGTAGGTTGACAGCATGGGCGAGAGTGAGGCGGGTGTACCGATGTCCGTTGCCGGCCGCGTGGCACTGGTGACGGGCGGGTCGCGTGGCATCGGAGCGGCAACCGTTCGGCTCTTTCGGCGGGCTGGCGCACAGGTAGTGTTTTCCTATCGAACGCGCGAGAGCGACGCACTGGCGCTGCAGGAAGAGTGCGGCGGACCGTATCTCTGCCGGGCCCTGCAACAGGATCTGGCAAGCGCCGCCGACGGCACTGCCCTGGTAAACGCCGCCGTGAGGATCTTCGGACGTCTCGATTGCCTGATCGCGAACCACGGCATATGGCCGGCGCATGACCAGCCGGTGAGCACCATGCCGGATATGCAATGGCGTACGACGATAGCCATCAATCTTGACAGCGTCTTCGGCCTGGTGCGGGCGGCCGTGGTGCAGATGCAGCGGCAGGAACGGCTGCAGGGGCAGGCAGCGGGACACATCATCCTCGTGAGCTCGACTGCAGGGCAGCGTGGCGAGGCCTTCCACACCGACTATGCGGCCAGCAAAGGTGCGTTGATTAGCATGACCAAGGGACTATCGACGGAGCTGGCAAGCAGCGGCATCTACGTCAACTGTGTCGCACCTGGCTGGGTCAGCACAGAGATGACCGAGAGTACTCTGCGCGATCCTGAGGCGTCCAAGAGAGTGTTCGGGACGATTCCGGCCGGCCGGGCCGGCACAGCGGAAGAGATCGCCGGGCCGATTCTCTTTCTCTGCAC
>CAXTSF010000079.1:276-13050 GCA_964246865.1 uncultured Terriglobus sp. | reverse complement strand
GGCCATGCGCGGTCAGGTACGCGCCATCAGCATGAAGACATAACGTTTGATTGGGGTGCCTGCTGCACCGGTGTGCTCCGTTTCTATAGCTTCTATCTGTATGTCCACAAAGCCGGCCGCCTGATGGAGGGCGTCCCACTCGGCCGCGTCACGAAGATAGAAGCCGTTCTCCGGCCCGGCAAAGGGAGGTGCGGTAAGAGGATGCAGACAGCCCTGCATACTTAGACCTCCGGGCCGCAATACGCGACGGATCTCTGACAGCGGGAGCTTCGGAGCGGACCAGAAGTGAGCTACGCCAATCGAGAAGACGCAATCAAAACTGTTGTCTGGAAAGGACATGCGGTCCACCGAGCCTAAATGGAAGCTGGCGCGGTCTGCGGCAACGAGTGCAGCATTGAATCTCTCTGCCTCCGCCACCATAGTTGGCGAGATATCGAGTCCGGCGTACCTGATGCCCTCTGCTTGGCGAATCACCTCCGGTACGATCCGGCCATTGCCGAAACCAATCTCAAGAACATGGCTCCCCGGCCTCAATCCTAGCTTTCCGATTGCCTTAACGCTGGACTTCGAGTTGCTCTCGTAAACCCGCTCGATCACGGCGAGGCCAATCTCGCCCTCAGGATTTCCAAGTTGCCTGGCCCACTCAGCCGGTGCAAGCGATTGAATCGCATCCATTCCCAATGCCTTTCAGACCTGCTGCACGTAAACTGGCAGCGTAGCTCTCGCTCTCCATTCTCACCCCACCTCCAGCCCGCCCGTAGCCCCGTACACCTCGCCCGTCACGTAGCTCGACTCCTGCGATGCCAGCAGCACATATAGCGGAGCCATCTCCACCGGCTGCCCTGCCCGCTTCATCGGCGTCTCTTTGCCAAACTGCGGAATCTTCTTGTCCGGCTGCCCGCCGCTCGCCTGCAACGGTGTCCACACCGGCCCTGGCGCCACGCAGTTGATGCGGATGCCCTTGTCCGCGATCTGCCGCGCCAGCGCCCGCGTAAAGTTCAGGATCGCCGCTTTGGTCGGCGCATAGTCCACAAGACTTGGGCTTGGATGCGTGGCCTGAATCGAGGCCGTCGTGATGATGGAAGCGCCCGGCGGCAGCAGCGGCAGCGCCGCCTTCACCGTCCAGAACAGCGCATACACATTCGTCTTGAACGTCTCGTCAAACTGCTCCGTTGTGATATCCGCGATGTCCTCCGCCGCATGCTGCTTCCCGGCCACCAGCGCCAGAATATCCAGGCCGCCCAGCGCGCTATGCGCCACCTGCACCAGCTGCTCGCAGAAGCGCTCATTCTGGATGTCGCCCGGAAACGCATACGCCTTCCGGCCCGCCGCCCGGATCAGCGCGATCACCTCCTGCGCATCCTTCTCCTCGCTCGGCAGATAGTTGATCGCCACATCCGCACCCTCGCGTGCAAACGCAATCGCCGCTGCGCGTCCCACGCCGGAGGCTCCGCCCGGCACCAAACCCTTCCGGCTCGGCAGCCGCCCGCTCCCCACATAGCTCTCCTCGCCGTGATCCGGCTTCGGCTCCATCTCGCTCGCCAGCCCCGGCACGCTTTGCGGCTGCCGCTCATACTCACCGTGAAAGTATTGCTTCGTCGGATCCTGCATCGTGTAGAGGCTCTTCGTCTGTGCCATCGTCTTCGCTCCCTTGAGAAACATCTCTCGGTGGGATGCTCCCGGGCCCATCCACATGCACCTTTGGCAAACCTTGGCGCAGATCAACCCTCCCGCGGCCACTCTCGGTAAAATAGGGCACGCCCCTATGTCAGAACACATGCACGACCTCCCAGCCGTCGACCTCACCCAGCCTCCCGGCGAGAACATCGTCCGCGTCACCTTCCAGCCGGAGGGCAAGACCGTCGAGTTCCGCTTCGGCACCCTGCCCTACGACGGCCATGGCCAGCCCATGAGCGTTCTCGACGTCGCGGAAAACTATGGCATCTTTCTCGACCATGCCTGCGGCGGCGTCTGCGCCTGCACCACCTGCCACGTCTACGTCAAAGAGGGTGAGTCCAACCTCTCCGAACCCGAGGACGATGAGCTTGACCGCGTCGATCTCGCCGCCGGTCCGCAGACCAACTCACGCCTTGGATGCCAGGCCGTCATCGAGAAACCCGGCAGCTACACCTTCGAAATTCCCGCCTGGAACCGCAACTACGTCCAGGAAGGCAAGCCCGCCGCCGCCGTAGCCGGCAAGGACTAACGCGCCCTCACCGGAAGGATTCCCATGCCCCGCGATATCGACTGGACCGACAGCGAAGAGATCGGCATTCTCCTCCAGGAGCAGCAGCCCGACACCGACCCGCTTACTATCCGCTTCACCGATCTGCACACCCTCGTCACCGCCCTGCCCGGCTTCACCGGCAACCCCGCGAAGTCGACCGAAGGCATCCTCGAAGCCATCCAGATGGCCTGGCTTGAGGAATACAACGACGCCAAAGCGTAGCTCAATGGATCACTGCTTCAGCTAATCTTCCGTATGCATTTCTTCACGTATGTGCTCATAGCCTGTACCGCAGTGTTCCACCTAACTCGCTTTCCTCACCACAGTATGTCGACTTAGAACGCAGCAGCGGCGGTGCGCTGCTGCGCCGGCTGCAAGCCGGGTCTAGATTCTCTTTAGGGCCTCCGCAACAATCTCTGCAAGAGACGCCGTCTGGTGCCCGATCAAGCGGCTGAGCGTGTGCGAGTCGTCATCGAGTTCTCCATCAGCGGCCTTTGCCTCGGCGTCTGCGAGAACCCGTGCCAGAACCGGGGGCAGAAAGCCCGCAAGAATTTTTTCGTACTCGGCCTTGGGCAGATCGTGATAGCCGATCGTCTTGCCGGACTGCTTGCTGATCTCCGCAGCCAACTCCTCATGGGTGAACGGTGTATCCCCTCCAAGCTCATACGTCCGGTTCGCTTGACCCTCCCCGGTAATCACGGCCGCCGCGGCTTCCGCGTACTCTGCGCGTGTTGCAGCCGCGAAGCGGCCACCCTTCGAAGCGCCGATAAGGGCTCCCTGTTGCAGCGCAGGGCTAATGCCAGCGGTAAGGTTTTCGGTATACCAGCCGTTGCGCAACAGCACAAACGGAACTCCACTTCGCACAAGGTATCGCTCGGTCGCAAGATGCTCCGTAGCCAGTTCCATGGTTGAGCTGTCTGCATGCAACAGGCTTGTGTAGGCCACAAGCGCAGCGCCCGCGGCCTTTGCGGCATCGATCACAGCTTCATGTTGCGAGACCCGCTGTCCGATCTCGTTGCCTGAAATCAGCAGGACCTTCGTTGCACCTTGGAAGGCAGGTACAAGCGTCTCAGGCCGGGCATAGTCGGCTTCGCGCACCTGCACACCTTTGTCCGCGAACAACCTGGCCTTCGCGGGCGTGCGCACCGCAGCGATAATCTCATCCGGTGCCATTCTTTCCAGCAGTGTCTCTATAACGAGCGTCCCGAGCTCGCCGGTAGCTCCCGTGACTACGATCATGACAACTCTCCTTCCGTCGACTTCGACGGTTTAATCAAAGTAGCCAACCGGCTTACTTTATGTAAGTACATACTCTGAGGTAAGCTCTTTCCATGCCGTGGCCCAAGAGCACAAAGGCAATCCGCTTTCGCAAGGGCAACCTGTTTGCGCCGGATTGCCCGACTCGTCACATACTGGACGATGTCACCTCGCGGTGGGGATCGCTTGTGCTGGTTCTTCTGCTGCAGGAAAGCTGTTACCGGTTCAGCGAGCTTGCCTATCTGATTGGCGGTGTGAGCGACAAGATGCTGGCGCAAACCCTGCGCGCACTGGAGGAGGATGGGTTCGTTCTGCGCACCGTACGCGCGACGAAGCCGCCGAAAGTGGAATACAGCTTGACCACGCTCGGGCAAGAGCTGGCACAGCGCATGCAGAGGCTCACATCGTTCATCGAGGCGAATGTTGCCTCTGTCATGGCTAACCGAGCAGCTGCAGCTAAAAAGACGGCGTAAGTCTTTCCTCGTCTGTGTCAACCCGCAGCTAGCGAGCCTTTACGAAATCAGAACGAGAGAAACATGCTGAAAGTGCGCAACATTTACACCCGCTCCAGCCGGTAGAACGGGTGCAGCATGTTCTGCGGGCCCCACGGCGTCTCATGGCTGTAGATGAATCCAAGCCGCTCGATCAGCGCCTTGGACGCCACGTTCTCCGGGCCATGCCCGGCCATCAGCGCAGTCGCATCCGTCTGCGCAAACGCCCACCGGATCACCGCTCTTGCTGCCTCTTCGCCGTACCGTCCGCTCCAGAATGGCCGCGCGATGTGCACGCCGACCTCCAGCACACAGCGATCTGTGCCGTACGGCTTCAATCCCGAGCACCCCGCATGCTCTCCTGTCTTGCGCGAGAAGACCGGCCAGTACTGGAAGCCGAACTCCCGCTCCCTCGCCATCTCCATGCGCAGCCGTGCCTCTGCCTCGGCCGCCGTGTACGCACCGCCCATGTGCCCCATCACCTCAGGATCGGTCCAGAGCGCTACGGCCAGCGGCAGGTCCGCCACTGTCCATGTCCGGAAGTGCAGTCGCTCCGTCTCCATCACAGGCTCGCTCACGAAGTCGCCCTCTTCCGCCGCAACACCGCGTCCGGCAGCACTGACCGCGTCCACCGCAGCAGGCCGTACACCACCGCGAGCCACAGCCCCGATCCCAGCAACATGCGCAGCAGGTGCGCCCCATGCCCGATCGCTGGCGGCATCCGGTAGAGCAGCGCCGATGCGGCAGACGCACCGCACACGCTTGCCAGCAGCGCCTTACCCAGCTCGGCCCACTCCATCTCCGGCAGGCTTACCATGCGCCTCCGGTGCAGCAACACAGCCAGCGCCACCGTGTGCGCCGCAATGGCCAGGTCCGACGCAATCACCAGACCCTGCAACCCCATGCTCCGGAACAGCAGCGCATATACCGGGATGGACACGATTGTGACCACCGTTCCGGAGAGCATCGGCACCAGCGTATTGCCCGCGCTGTAAAAGGCGCGCGAGTACAGGTTCTGCGATGTCCAGAACACCAGCGCCACGCAGAAGAGCGTAAACAATTCGATCGTGATCGAAGCGTCCCGCCCGCGGAACGATCCACCCCGCAGCGAGAGGTCCACAATCGGTTTCGCCATGGCGATCATCCACCCCGTCAGCAGAAGGCCCACTGCCATCAGCCGCACCACACTCCGGTTGACCGCTCCACTGAACCTCCCGACATCACCCGCGCTCCACAGCGATGCAAAAAAGGGAAGTGAGGCCGCGCCCACCGCCGGCCCCAGCACCCCCATCGGTGCTGAAAACAGCTGCCGGGCATAGTCGAGCTGCGCGATCGCTCCTGGCTGGTGCGAGGCAAACGTGCTGCGAATCCAGCTGTCCACCGTCACGATGGACTGGCCCAGCATCAGCGGCAGGCTCAGCCGCACCCACTGTCCCAGCGCCGGGTGCCGCAGGTCAAAGCTCGGTGTCCACCGCAGGCCGATGCGCCGCGCTCCGATCGCGTTCATCAGAAACGCGCCCACAAACGCGCCCAGCAGTGCGCCGTACGCCAGGCCCGCCACGCCGAACCGGCCGCTCAGCAGCACCGCGCCCGCGATAATGCCTCCGTTGTAGAGCACCGGCTGCATCGCCTGATACAGAAAGATCTTGCGCACCAGCAGCCGCGAGGCAAACACGCCACCTGCAAAAAACAGCAGCGGCGACAACAGCAGAATCCGTGAAAGATGCGTCGTCAGCGCCTGCGTTTCCGGCGAGAATCCCGGAAACTTGTGCCGCACATACAACGGTGCCAGCACCGCCGCCAGCAGCAATCCGCCGCTCAGCACGGCCAGCATCACGTTCAGGATATTCGACAGAGCGCGGTCGCCCTCGGCCTCGTTGCCCTCCGCCGCATACTGCGTCAGCAGCTTCACAAAGGTCGTCGAAACCACTCCACCGACCAGCAGATAGTAGATGATGTCCGGAAGCTCAAATGCCGCCTTGTACGCGTCCACGGCCGTACCCGCGCCGAACAGATGCGCAATCAGCTTCTGCCGCAGCAGTCCCAGCAAGCCACTCAGCAGCGCCGACCCCATCAGCAACAGCGACGCGGAGAATACCGTCTGCGTCCGCCCCGGCCTGCCGGGCGGCTCCGCAACGCGCGGCGAAGGAGGCGTCGCTGGCATCGTCGTTCCCACGGCTTCAGTCTACCGAACGCACCCGAGTTCGCCGGCTCATTGAAATCACCGTTTCGCCCCACCGGCCGTTCATCCACGCGCTCCCGCGCAGCAGCGGCACCGTCATCGCTGTCGTTGCCATCGCCATCAGCACAAAGAGCGTGAACAGCGCCGGGCTCAGCAGACCCTCGCGATAGCCGATGTTCAGCGCGATCAGCTCCACCAGACCCCGCGTGTTCAGCAGGATTCCGATCTGTCCCGCTGCAGACCATCCCACTCCCGCCAGTCTCGCCGCCACCGCTGCTCCGCCAATCTTGCCCGCGGTGGCCAGCAACAGCACCAGCGCAAGCCACCACAGACCGTGCGCGCTGAACATCCCACGCTGCATCCGCAGGCCGGTCAGCGCGAAGAAGACCGGCAGCGTCAACCGGATGCACGGATCGAGGACCCGCCCGAGCGCGCGCTCTATCGTCTTCCTGCCCGTGCCCGCCTGCGCAACGCACATACCCGCCAGGAACGCACCGAAGAACGCATGGATGCCAAGTGCGTCCGTGATCGCCGCACCCGCAAACGCCAGCGCGACTGCCAGCGCAAGCACAACCCACTGCCGCCTCTGCGGCAATCTCCCGGCCAGCCATGCCACGGCGGGGCGAACCACGCACAGCATCGCTCCGCCATACACACACAGCAGCAGCAGCCTGAGCACGGTGCCGCGCGCTCCGCCGTCATGACCCATCGACGCAAGCGTCGCCGCGAGCGCGCACCAGGCCAGCAAGTCGTTCGCCGCTGCACTCAGCAGAGCGTGCGTCGCCACCGCCGCTTCCACCGGACGCCGCGCCGCCTCCCGGTCTTTCAGAATGCTCGCCAGCACCGGCAACGCCGTGATGCTCATGGCAATGCCTACAAACACCACAAACACCGCCGGTACACCGCCGCCCGCTGCAACGCGCACACCCGGCACGGCAAAGCGCGAAAACAGCACCGGCGCTATCGCCGCACCCAGCGCAAGCGGCACAGCGATGCTTCCTGCCGTAATCGCGACCGTCGCCTTCGGGTCTGTGCGAATCGCCTCGAGATCGATCTCCGCGCCAATCCGCAGAAGGAACAACACCAGCCCCACTCTGCTGAGGAGGTCGAGAGCACCCAGTCGCGGCGCGGCAAACAACGCCGCTGACATACCCGGAAACAGATACCCAAGCGCCAGCGGCCCCAGCAGTAATCCACCCGCGATCTCGCCCACCACCCGCGGCTGGCTCGCGCGCCTACCCAGCCATCCACAGGCGAAGCTGGTGGCGAGCACGACCATCAACTGCGCCGGCAGCAGAAGCGCGGCCCTCAGCGCTGTCGCTCCTTCCACCGCGCCGTCATCACCACACCCGCCTCGGTCAGCAGCAGGATTGCACCTGCCGGTCCGATCCGCGACCCCAGCATGCCCGGCCATGACAGGCTGAAGTCGCTGCGCCACTCAACTACGCCCAGCACGACTCCCAGTACAAAGCACACGCCGCCCACCCACCGGCGAAAATTTGCGCTGAGGAAGCTCCGGTCCTGCGCCTTCTCGCCCGCAATCACCGCCAGCGGCGCCTGTCCCATGCCCTGGTGATCGTAGATGCTGCACCGCATCCGCGGCCACAGCGCCGTCTGCTCGCGTGCATACCTTTCCGCCTCCGCAAAGCTGCCAAAGATCGCGCATACCGGCCCAGCGGAGCCGTCCATCTCCGGCGGTTGCTCATTGGCAAACAGCACGGCGAACTCGCCGTCCATCATCCGTTCGCTCCAACTCTGCGGCACCGCCTTTGGATCGAAGAGTGGGAGAACACGCGGCTCCTGCATCGCTTCAGTCTATCGGCCGAACATCCGCGCTACCCGCAAGCCGCAGGAGTAACCCGCGACCCGCAGGAGCTTATGCGACCTCGGCATGCTGCGACCGCTGCCGAAGTCTCGCCGCATCCGACACCGGTGGCCGCCCAAACATCCGCGCGTACTCCCGGCTGAACTGCGACGCCGAGCCGTAGCCCACTTGAAACGCCGTTGTTGCCGCATCCCTGGCTCCCGCCAGCATCAGCCGCCGCGCCTCCTGCAATCGCACCTGCTTCTGGTATTGCAGCGGACTCATTGCCGTCACGCTTCGAAAGTTCCGGTTCAGCGAGGCCGTGCTCATGTGAACGCGCCTCGCCAGCTGTTCCGCCGAAAAAGACTCCCGGTAATTCCCCCGCAGCCACCGGATCGCCTGCGTCACCTTTGCCGTCCGTCCGTACTCATCCACGGCCTGCCGCAGCATGCCGCCGTGCCCTCCCCGCAGCATGCGGTAATGGATCTCCCGCGTCATCAGGGGTGCAAGCTGCCGGACGTCTTCTGGATGGTCGAGCAGGCGCAGCAGCCGGACAAAGCACTCCAGCAGGGGCTCATTCAGCCGGCCGACCGCCAGTCCGCATGCCGGCTCCCCATCCTGCCGGCAGGGCATATCCATCAGCATCTCTCCCAACAGCGCCGGTTGCAGCGCCACACTCATGGACAGGGATGGCCGCCCCGGCGCGGCGCGCAGCGCAGTCCCGCGCACCGGCAAATCCACTGAGCTCATCAGGTACTCCGCCGGGGTGTAGCGAAACGTTTGCCGGCCCAGCACCACCTCTTTCTGCCCCTGTGCCATCACGCACACCATCGGCGTATAGATCAGCGAGACCGTTGCCGGCTCCGGCCCGTCCGAGCGGTACAGCACCAGCCCTGGGACCGCGGTGGTAGTCACCGCTCCGGCCGCGTGCCGCAGGATCAACTCCCGCATCTCCCTCATATCACCCCATACTAACGGCGCACGGCTCCAGCAGTCTTGAGCGGATTAGGCAAGAAAATGCCCGGATCAGCCAACCGCCGCTCGCAGTGGCTCACTAGCATCAGCAGGAGGGAGATTCGAATGAGCAAAACATGGATGATCACTGGAAGCAGCCGCGGCCTTGGCCTTGAGATCGCGCGAGCCGCCCTCGCAGCGGGAGAACACGTGGTCGCCACGGCGCGCGCCGCCGCTGCCGTCACCGCCGCGCTCGGCACCTCCGATCGCCTCCTCCCCTTGCCACTCGACGTAAGCGACGCAAGCGCGGCCTCCGCTGCGGCAGCCGCAGCGATCGAGCACTTCGGCAGAATCGACGTCCTTGTCAACAACGCCGGCTACGGCCACTTCGGTCCCTTCGAGGAGGCCTCGCAACAGGTCATCGCAGAACAGTTCCGGGTCAACCTCTTCGGGGCCATGCATGTAACGCAGGCCGTCCTGCCGTACATGCGCCGGCAGAAAGGGGGACGCATCTTCAACATGAGCTCCATTGCGGGTCTCAGCGGCTACTCCATGTGCTCACTCTATTGCGGCAGTAAATTCGCCATGGAGGGCTGGTCTGAATCGTTGACCCTGGAACTCGAGCCCCTCAATATCCAGGTCACGGTCGTGGAGCCGGGCTTCTTCCGCACCGGCTTTCTCTCTGGCGAATCCGTCCGCTACATTCAGCCGCAGCATGAGGACTACCGCGAATGTATGGCCACTCTGCAAACCTGGCTCGACGGCCAGAACACGCGTCAGGCCGGGGATCCCATGAAACTGGCGAAGGCGCTGCTCACGCTCGCAGAGCGAGACCGGCAACCCATGCGTCTGCTCATGGGCAGCGACGCCGTTCTCCGCATGCAGGACAGGATCGGCCGTGACACCGAAGCGACCGCCAGGTGGCAGGCCATCTCACAGTCCACCGACTTTCCTCAATAGAGATCCGGCAAAGCTCTGCGTCGTGCGTGAAGCTGCTTCACCAGACCGGCTTGTCGCCCTGACCAACACGGCGCATCGGCTCGCGCGGCTTCTCAATGTTGCGTGCCTGTGGCTCGGCGGCTGTCGACATGGGCCGGATCCGGCGCTTGCGTTGGTCGGGTTCCGTCCAAGAGCGCCATGTCTCCGTACCCTTGGCCAGCGTGTTGCCGTGGTGCTTCGGTGGCAGCGCCATTCCCGCAATGCCGAACGGCGCATAGCGGCGTTGGCCGCAACGCGTGCACCGCACCGGCAGGCGCAGCAGCAGCAGCTCTTTCAGATCGGCATTGCGTACGTGGGACCGCCGGAACCGCGGGTTTCCGCAGAACACGCAAACCACCATGCCGGGAGCGGCATCCGGAACCAGCGCCGCACTCTCGACCTGGCCCGCAGCCTCCGCCTCGCCATCCTCCGGTGTTACTTCGGTGTGCTCGTTCACACCTAAAGGTATAAGCCCGGAGTGTGCAGCCCCGCAACCCTTAGTCATCACAGGTCTAACTCTGCTCTGGTTCTGGCGTATCCGCATCGGCACCGAACAGCGGCTCCGACACGGCCTGCGGGGTTCGCGTTGTGCGTCCCGCCATGCCCGCCACGTGCAAGCCTTTGTGTGCGGGATTCGGTAATGCTCCCCGGCCCAGCAGAGGTGAGGGCCTGCTTAGGAGCGCCGCCACCTCCAGCAACTCCGCCCGCATCCGCCGAAGCTGTCCCGCCGTCGCCCCCTTGCCCGTCTCATCCTCCGGCATCGGCAGCTTTGGCGCGTTTGCCCGGCTCTCCGCCTTCAGCGCCTGCCGTGCCCCGGGTATGGTGTACCCCTCGTCGTACAGCAACTGGCGGATCCGGAACGCCGCCTCCACATCGCGCCGCCGGTACAGCCGCTGCCCGGTGCCACCCTTGTTGGGTTTTATGTGGGGGAACTCCCCCTCCCAGAACCGGAGCACATAGGGTGCAACACCCAGGAGCCGCGCGACCTCGCCGATCCGGAAATAGAGCTTGTCCGGAATTTCTCCCCGGACCGGGACACTCCCTTTCTTCCCGTGATCGCTCTGTGGCAAGGGGATCTCCGTCAATCTGGGCTGCCGGGGCAGGAGGCTCGCCGGAAAAGCACAGTGGGCGGCGCGCTTACCCGCCTGACGCCCTGAGTATATGCCGTCCATACAGTGGGCCAGCAAGCTTTCTCACCAGTCGTTCGGCTCTCCGCCCGGCAAAAAAAAAGGCCCCGCATCGGCAGGGCCTCGCTCAAAGAACAGGAACAGCGGCGGGGAGAAATCCATGCCAGAGTCGAATCGGCTGCCTCCGGTGGGTCCTCTCCCTGAGGAACCCGGAATCTACTATGCCAACCCAACATCTGGTACACATTTCCAAAGCCACCCTCAATATCGCGGTATAGCTGCAAGTCTGTCAAGACTTTTCTCCGTTACCGGTCAAGCAACTTCGAGGGCGTGAACCGCCTTGCCCTTCGCGTCGTATGCACCTATGTCTCTGCAGTCAAACAGGAGGGTTTGCTTATGCGCCACGATTCGCCTCTGCTCCGCATCATCGCCTCCGCTTCGCTCGTTCTCGCCCTGGCCGGCTGCCGCATCGATACGCACCGCGGCGACAATGGCGAGCACCACGTCTCCATCCAGACGCCCGTCGGCGGTATGAACGTCAAGACCGATGCAGCCGTCCTTCCGGCAAAACTCGGCCTTCCCGCCTACCCCGGTGCCGTTTCAGAGAAGCACAACGACAAGGACGACAACGGCTCCGCGGATGTCGACCTGAGCTTTGGAGACTTTCACCTCCGCGTCCTCGCCGCCGCCTTCACCACGCCGGACAGCCCCGACCGGGTTCGTACCTTTTATACGGGCGCTCTCGCGCAGTACGGCGACGTCCTCGAGTGCCGCAATGACCAGCCCGTCGGCAACCTGAAGCGCACCGGCCAGGGACTTACCTGCGCTCATGACAAGCACGTCCATTCGGATATTCAGTCGGACAACGCGCATATCCGCACAAATGCCGGTGACACCGAGCTGAAGGCTGGCTCACCCTCCCGCCAGCACATCGTCTCCTTCAGCCCGAAAGACGGCGGCACGCGCTTCGGCCTCGTCTCACTCGAGATCCCCCACGGCTTCGGCGACAGCTAAATTCACGACCCAGCGACTCATGCGGGAGGGTCCTGCCCGAACGGGCGGTCAGCCGTGGCGAGGCCGTTCCCATCCCCACGAGAACTGCTGTAACGTGACATAGGAATGTCCTCTCTCTGCCCCCGGTGCGGTGCCGTGCTGCCTGTGATCGACGGTGCCTCCGCTTCGTTCTGCGCCAACTGCGGCCTGCCCCAGTTGCGGGTCTCCGCAGACGTGGCCGTAACCCTCGCCGCGCAGAGCGCCAGCGATGCTGAAGCGAGCGCCGCCGCCGCATTCCCGGCCACCGCTCTCGATCCCTCCGCAGTCGACTGGCACGCCGCCTTGCCGATCGCCGCCGTTGCCGCTCTCGCCGCCATCCTGCCCTCCCTCCTCTTCCCGACCGCCCTGGCGCTCGGTGGTGCCGGCAGCCTCTGCCTTACCCTCATCCCGTTCGCGGCAACGGGTGCCGTCAGCTTCTACCGCCGCCGTCATCCTGAGGCCGCGGCGCGCACCGGCGGCCGTATCGGTGCCGTCACCGGCCTTCTTCTCGCGGTCCTGGCCACCTTCGGCACGGGGCTCGCCGGCTACATCCTTCGCTACGGCCGCCATTCGCGCGAGCTTGAGACCCTTCTCACAGAGAACTTCAATCGCGGCATTCTCCAGGTGCGCTCCGGCAACACACCCCTGCCGCCCGAAACCCTCGCCATGCTGCACGCCCCGGAGGTCCGCGCCGGCGGCTACATCGTCGGCCAGTGTTTCAT
>CAXTSF010000079.1:0-266 GCA_964246865.1 uncultured Terriglobus sp. | reverse complement strand
ATCCTTGTGCTGGGCGCACTCTTCGGTGCTCTCGCCGGAGCCCTCCGCCGTCGTCGCAGCCCTGTTTCCGAATAAGCAGCGTTAGACCCGGATCCTCTATGCCGCTCGCCGCACCAGCGGAGCCGCCGTCGCCAGCAAACCACATAACCCCGCCATCAACACGAAGATGCTCGGAATCCCCGTCAGCTTGCCCGCATACCCCAGCAGCGGTGGTCCCACCAGCCGCCCCGCGTACCCGATCCCCACGGACGTAGCCAGCCCCCCTC
>CAXTSF010000078.1:0-13079 GCA_964246865.1 uncultured Terriglobus sp. | reverse complement strand
GGACGCGTAGCTCAACTGGCAGAGCATTCGACTCTTAATCGACAGGTTGAAGGTTCGATTCCTTCCGCGTCCACCAATCGAACTCGTTCCACGAGGCGCTCCGGCAACGGGGCGCTTTGCTATGGGCGTCACTGCGCGACCTCTCCATGCGTCTTCCCGGCCCTGTGTGGGATCACAACCGCCCTTCTTCTCCGCTTACAATCAGCCTCACATGCGTAGAAGAGTGCAGCGCTCTGTATCTGCCCTAGTCCTGGCTGGAGCCATCTCCCTGATCGCCCTGAATACCTGGTTCGCTGTTTCTGCCATTCAGGTGGTGCAGGAGAGCGGGTACTGGTTGGCCCACACATGGCAGGTGATCAGCCAGATTGAGCGCGTGCTTGTATCGGCCAAGGATGCTGAGTCCTCCGCGCGGGGCTATCTGCTCACAGGAGATCAAAGCTACGTTGCACTTTCTGAGAAGGCCCAGGAGGAGCTGCCGAGAGAGATGCGTGAACTCAGCCAGCTCATCTCCGACAATCCTTCGCAGCAGCAAAGAACCTTACGGCTCGGGCAGTTGATAGGAGATCGCCTGGCGCTCCTGCAGGCAAAGGTGAGTGCGTCGAGACGCGCAGGGCACAATGGCGATGAGACGGAACTGGTGATCGCCGGAGGCAGGGAACAGCTGGCGCGCCTTTCTGCGCTGGCCGAAGAGATGCATCAGGAAGAACGGCAGCTGCTGGATGCGCGGAAGAGGGCTGCGGAACATAATCTGCGGATTGCTCACTTTGCCGTCGGGTTTGCCAGTCTGCTCGATTTCCTGCTTATCCTCGGCATCTTTCAGAGGTTCGCAAAAGAGCGAGAGATGCGCTACCGGACGGAGGAGGCGGCGGAACAGGCGCTGGTGGCGCGCAAGGAGGCTGAGGAGAGTGCGGAGCAGGTACAGCGGCTCAACATAGAGCTGGAGGAGCGCGTCCGTCAACGCACAGCGGAACTGGAAGCCACGAACCGGGAGCTGGAGGCGTTCAGCTACTCCGTGTCCCATGATCTGCGCGCGCCGCTGCGGACGATCGACGGCTTCAGCCTGGCGCTGGAAGAGGATTACGTGGAGGCGGTGGATGCCACCGGCCGTGACTACATCCGGCGGGTCCGGGCCGGCGTGCAGCGTATGGGCAGCCTGATCGACGCGCTTCTGCAGCTGTCGCGCATCACGCGAGCGGAGCTGCAGCGTGAAGAGGTGAGTCTTACGGCGATCGCGGAGACAGTTGCCTCCAGCCTTCGGGATGAGAACCCAGGGAGCGATCTTCGCTTCAAGATCCAGCCGGATCTGAGCGCGGAGGCCGATCCAAAGCTGCTGCAGGTGGCACTTGAAAACCTGATGGGCAATGCCGTCAAGTTTTCATCGAAGAAGCCCTGGAGCGAGATCGAGGTTGGCCGGAGCGCGGAGAAGGACGCCTGGTTTGTCCGGGACAATGGTGCCGGCTTCGATATGCACTACAGGGAAAAGCTCTTCAACGCCTTCAACCGGTTGCATGGGGACAAGGACTTCAAAGGCTCGGGAATTGGTCTGGCGACGGTGGCGCGGGTGATTCGTCGCCACCACGGCCGCATCTGGGCGGCGAGCGAGATCGATCATGGCGCGACGTTCTGGTTTACGCTAGGATGAGGTCGATGGCGAGCTCACGCGTGATACTTCTTGTTGAGGACGATCCGGATCACGAATTGTTGACGATCCGTGCCCTTGAGAAATCAAAGATTGCCAACGAGGTCAGGGTTGCGCGCGACGGTGAGGAAGCCATTCATTTGCTTTTCGGGGAGCAGCCGATCGTTCCGCAAGTAGTCCTGCTGGATCTGAAACTGCCAAAGATCGACGGGCTTGAGGTGCTCCGGCGTATTCGCGAGAATGACGCTACGGCGATGCTTCCAGTGGTGGTGCTCACCTCCTCGGATGAGGAACGTGATGTGGTTCGCAGCTACCGCCTTGGGGTGAACAGCTATATCCGCAAGCCGGTGAATTTTACCGAGTTTGCGGAAGCCACAAGACAGCTTGGGATGTACTGGCTGGTGCTGAACGAATGCCCACCTCTGACTTAGGCTTGCGAAGGCTAGCAGTGCTCCTCGTCGAGGACAACGATGACGATGCGGCTCTGCTGGAGAGGCATCTTCGCCGTCACGCTTTTGACCCTGCCATAACTCGCGTTGAGACGGAGCAGCAGATGACTGCTGCCCTGGGCCTTTCTCACGACGTAGTGCTCGCGGATTACAATCTGCCGCAGTTCAGTGGGCCTGCAGCACTGCAGCTGATGCGCCAGCGCGGCTCGGATCTTCCCTTCATCATGATGTCAGGCGCTGTGTCGGAGGAGACGGCCGTCGAGAGCATGCGTGCGGGCGCACACGACTACATCTCCAAGCTGAATCCGACACGGCTGGTCCCAGCGATCGAGCGTGAGATGCGCGAGTTTCAGGCGAGGCGATCGAGGGCTGCCGCTGAAAAGGCATTGCAAGCCAGTGAAGCACGCTTTCACCGGCTCGTGGACGCGATGCCGATTGGCATGCTCATCCGCGATGCCTCAGGCCAGATCACCTACGCCAATGAGGCGATCGAGCGAATGCTGGGCTTCAGCACGAGCGATCTGGTGGCTGGCACGCGGCCACTTTCGGCGATCTGTCCAGCGCTGGGCGACAGCTTCAATTCCCTGACGGCACGGGCTGAGGAGGGATCGTTTGAGACTGTCTGCCAGAGGAAGACTGGCACACCGCTCGATATTCTGGTGGGTGTGGCCTTTCTGAACCCGCAGGAGACGCTGAGCCAGCAGGAGATGGCCGCCTTCCTCGTCGATCTCTCTCACCAGAAGAAGAGCGAGCAGGTGCTGCGGCAGACGGAGAAGCTTGCTGTTGCCGGACGTCTTGCCGCGTCCATCGCGCACGAGATCAACAATCCACTGGCAGCGATCACGAACTGTCTCTATCTCGTGGCGCAGTCGCCGATCTCCCCTGCAGGCATGGATTACCTCAAGATGGCACAGAGCGAGCTGGATCGCGTGACGCAGATTACGATACAGACGCTGCGCTTCCACCGCCAGAGCAGCCGGCCAGCGGCGACCGATCCACGCGAGCTTATCGATACGGTTCTGGCGCTGTTCGATTCACGGTTGCGGCGGCAGAGTGTCACGATCGAGCGGGATTTCCGCACGACGGAGTCCATCACGGCGTATGAGGGCGAGATCCGGCAGGTGATCGTGAACCTGCTGAGCAATGCCATGGACGCCTCGTTGCCGGGGCAGGTGATCACGTTGCGAACGGCGAAGACGATGCATCCTGTGACGGGCATGCCCGGCCTGGCGTTGACAGTGGCCGACCGGGGCCAGGGCATCGGTGAGGAGGCGGCAAGCCGCCTCTTCGAGCCCTTCTTTTCGACAAAGGGTGTCACCGGTACGGGCCTGGGACTCTGGGTGTCTCAGGAGATCGTGGACCGGCATGGCGGCGAGATACGGGTGAGGAGCCGACGGCGCGAGGAAGCGGAGGGTCAGGGAGGAACAGTCTTCCGGGTCTTCCTTCCGCTCGACGGAGTTCCATCTGCCGCGGACCACAGCAAGGCGACGGCCTTGGCCATGCTTGCGTAGACCGACTCGCAGACGTCAGCTTTAACGCAAAGCGAAGAAGGGGTTCTCCAGTGAGAGAACCATGCCGGTGCCTTCGCTCGCCATTCTCTTTAGGGACCTGGCCCAACTGGCCCAGCCCGGCGCAGAGGCTCAGTCGATAAAGTCGACGTGTGCCTTGTAAGGGATGATTCCCCGGTCAAAGCCCATGTCCAGCAGCTTCCGGATCGCCTCTCGTCCATCTTCTCCGTAGTTGAGGGTCCGCTCATTGACGTACATGCCGACGAAGCGATTTGCGAGTGAGGTGTCCAGATCCCGTGCGAACTGCATGGCGTACTCCAGCGCCTCCGGCCGATGATCAAGTGCGTGCTGGATCGATTCGCGGAGTGCCTGGGTGCTGATGCGCATCGCCTCCGGACCGAGTGAGCGGCGGATGGCATTGCCTCCGAGCGGGAGCGGCAAGCCGGTAAGGTCGCGCCACCACTGGCCCATGTCGATGATCTTGTGCAGGCCGCTCTCGCCGTAGGTGAGTTGGCCCTCGTGGATGATCAGACCGGCATCGAACTCTCCTGCAAGGACGGCAGGAATAATGCGGTCGAAGGGAACGGTGACGGTTTCCACCTCGGGAGCGAAGAGCTTGAGGGTGAGATAGGCCGTGGTCAGCGTTCCGGGCACAGCGATGCGGATCCGCTTGATCTCGTCGGTCGTAAACCTCTGGGTGGAGACAATCATGGGGCCGTAGCCCTCACCCACGGAGCCGCCGCAGGCCATCAACGAATAGGTGTCCTGCAGGTACGGATAGGCGTGGAAGGAGATCGCCGTTACGTCGTAGTAGGGATCGTGAATCGCGCGCTGATTCAACGTCTCGATGTCTGTCAGGACATGTGTGAAGTGGTAGCCGGGAACACGAATCTTGTTTGTGGCGAGGCCATAGAACATGAACGCGTCATCCGAGTCGGGACTGTGTGCGATCTTAATCTCTTGAACGGCAACGGCGGTGGCATCCATACTGCATCCTCAAATCTAACGACGGTTAGCGACAGGCCTGGTCGATCTGGGCCCGGTCGCGGCTGTGATGGAGGGCGCTTACCAGCCCGGCAAGCGCGAGCACTTTAAGAGCCTCCCCGGGAAGGAACGGGAGAACCGCAGCGGAGACAGCCGCGCGCGCGGAGAGATGGAGCACAGTGGCCAGCCAACCGGCACCGGAGATAAAGATGAGCACAAGCGCGGCTATGCCTGCCAGAGCAGCCCCAAGAGCCGGGCGCCTCGCACCCGGACGATGGCGATAGAGCCAGCCGGCAAGGGCAGCGGCGGCGGGATAGCTGAACAGGAAGCCGGCCGTGGGTCCCAGCAGCTGCAACAGTCCCCCAGGTCCCGCAGGGCTGAAGACGGGCAGGCCGCTTGCACCCTCGAGCAGATAGAGCGTCAGCGCAGCAAAGGCCATGGTCGGGCCAAGCAGGATACCTGCGAGGAGCACGGCGAGTGTTTGCAGGGTCAGCGGAACCGGGGTGAAGGGAAGAGGAATCGATGCATGCGCACTGAGTGCGACGAGCGCCGTCGTTCCTGCAATAGCCGTCAGCTTCCGGAGCGCGCTGCTATTTGCGAGTTGACCACCCAGGGCAGGAACTACGACGCTCACCCGGTCCGAAGCTGGCATGAAAACCCCCTTCGCCATTGTACGGTTTCGCTGGCGGCAGGACGTGCCCTGTCGCGCGATGATGGAACGAGAAACAAGACCGTGCGGGCGTTCCTACTGTGGTACATCGTCCGGCAAACCCTTGCCGATGGCGCGCCGGTGATCTCTACTGAAGGTGTGAGTGCGCGAGCCAAACAGAGCCGGACATTGCGACGGATCGCCAAGTCTGGTGAGGCGATCTACCGGTTGCGCCGCAAGGTGGCGACAGTGGCCGCAGCCCTGCTCGCTGTGATGGTTGGATATCATGTTGTTTTCGGGCAGAACGGGATTCTCGCGTTTCAAGGGAAGCTGCGCACCGCCGCCGAGCTAAAGCTGCAGGTGGAGACGACGCGCCGCGAGAACGAGAGAATGCGGGCCCACGTGAATCGGTTGACGGACGACCCAAATGCGATTGAGCACCAGGCCCGCGAGGAGCTGCACTACACGCGGCCAGGTGAGGTCATCCTGAGCATGCCGCCCGAGATGGAGCAACATCCGCGGCCATCCTCCGCGCAGGGAACACCGGCAGATCACTGAACCGGTGTGCTCGCGTTCAGCGTGGGGTGTCACCGGATACGCTGTCCTGCGAAGCAGCGCTGCTTTGGGAGGAATTTGCAGATGCTGGGGCCGCCTCCGCACCCGGGCCGAGACCTAGCTTAATCAGCGCGCGTGAGTCAGGAATCAGCTTGGTCTGCCACCCGTTGTCTGCTTGCAGCTTCTGCATGGCGGCCTGGCTATCGGAATCCCAATGACCGCTTACCGCCGGTAGATATCCGGCCTTCACGAGTGCTGTCTGGATCTCGGAGGCGCGACTATCATCGATGACGCGCGGCCTCACCGGCTCCGCTGCCCGCTTATGGGAGGATTTGTGGTGGCCGGCGGTTGGGCCGCGGCGCGTGTGCGACCCGGTCAGGGCCAGGCTCGAGACGGGAAGAAGAAGAAGAAGTGTTGCAAGTAAGTACCGTATAGCCATTTTTCTCAACAATTCTGAACCGCAATGGGTCGCTGTATTCAGCGTCACCATCATTCCACTGATCCGGCGTAAGTGGAAGGGTGTGGATGAGGGAAGACCCATCCACACCCCCCCCGATGCTAAGGCAGGGTGCCGCCGATGAAGTTGTTGGTTTTATCTCCTGCACGCACTTTCCTAACGACAAAGACCACATCGTCTCCGGACTTGAGCGGCGCAATGAGAGCACGGAAGCCTGCTTCGTCCGTGATCTTCTTACGATTGATCTCGAGAATGATATCTCCCTTTTCCAGTGGAAGATCAGCATCGGCAGCGAATGAGCCGGGCCGGACAGAGGTGACAAGCACACCGCCGGTGATCCCGGCCTTGGATGCGACTGCGGCTGGCACCGGCGTGATGGTGATGCCGAGCTTATCCTGGGCCGAGTCCGGCTTCTCCGGTGCAGCCTGGTCCTCAGTCTGAGCGCGATCAGTAAACAGCTTGGCGCGGTCCGCGATGCCGACATTGGTTGTCGCTTCCTTGCCCTCGCGCAGATAGCCGAGACGCACCGTGGATCCGGGCTTGCGAGGCGAGATGTTGGCGACAAGCTCATCACCGTCCTTCACCGGCTGGCCATCGACCGTGGTGATTACGTCCTGTGGCTGGAGGCCAGCCTTCTGTGCCGGTCCACCCGCGGTAACCTGCGAGACGATCACGCCACCTTTACCCGCTCCGTAAACACGGTTGATGGCGGAGGAAACTGTGCCCTGGAAGCTGATGCCGATGGAGCCGCGCGTGACGCGGTGCTCGGGGGAGATCAGCATGTTGTAAACGTTGATCACGGTGTTTGAGGGCACCGCGAAGCCGACACCCTGCGAGCCGGCACCCTGCGTGTAGATGGCGGAGTTCACGCCGATCACGGCACCGTTCATGTCCAGCAGCGGACCGCCCGAATTACCCGGATTGATGGCGGCATCTGTCTGGATGAAGCGTTGGAACTGATTCGGTGCCGGGCCGTCATTGATCGTCCGGTTCTTCGCCGAAACGATGCCGGCAGTCACTGTCTGCGAGAGGCTGAACGGACTGCCGATGGCCAGCACCCAGTCGCCAACCTGTGCACCATCCGAGTTCCCGAGCTTCACGATCGGCAGTCCAGCGGGTGCGTCGATCTTGATGACTGCAAGATCGGTATCCTTATCCACGCCAATGACCCTGGCCGGGCGCCCCGCATCGTTTTCCGGATCCGTGGAAAGCTTGACGTTGATGCGGTCGGCCTTATCCACCACGTGATTGTTGGTGATGATGTAGCCGCGGCCATCCACGATGAAACCCGAGCCCAGGGCCCGGCGCTCGCCATTGCCGAACGGGGAACCGCCATCTTCATCATCGCCACCTCCGCCACCGGGGCCACCCTGGCCGCCGAAGAAACGGTTGAAGAAGTCCTGCATATCGCCCTGATCGCCGCCCCCGGAGCCGTCGCCCTGACCGCGCCGGCGTGTGCGGCCGTGCGGATTAGCCTGCTGCTGTTGTTGCTTCGGCAGCTGTTCCGTGTTGATGTTGACGACCGCAGGCCCAACCTGTTTGGCGATCTGCGAGAACTGATTTGAAAGGGCCGTGGCAGCCGGTATCTTAAGGGGCGTGGCATCCGAGGTGTCGACCTTCCCCTGCCCATGTACCGTGCCCGTGACTACGGAGCCAGCCACCATCCCTGCGGATACGGCACCAAGCAGGACGACGGTGGCAAGAATACGGTGCTCACCAACTCGATTCAAGAACGACTTTGTTTCTTCCATGAAGGCTGAATCCTCGTGCATCTATCGACCCGCTTCGCGGGCCATTCCAGACTTTAGACGCGATCCTGTACCGATTGTATGCGTCGGTCCTGCCTGGCTCTTGCGGTATCGAGGTCCCGGTGTACGGTAATTGACGCGGTGGCCGTATGCACGCCTGCGTGCATACGGCGTTCTGCCATTCGGCCTAACGATCCGGAAAAGACGCCTGATCCGCTTGCCCCGACAGATCACAGAGATCGAGCAGAACCAGGAGGATGCGGCGAAGCGCGATCTCTCTGCCTGCAGCGTCAAACCACTCCTGCGGCGTGTGAATGCCTCCTGCAGATCCGCCGGACGAGAGGGCGATGGCCTGGACTCCGAGGGAGAGCGGCAGGTTAGCGTCCGTGGAGCCGATCCGTTCCTCGGTACGCAGGCGCAGGTGCCGGTCCACCGCCCGGACCGAGGCAAGCAGCGGTGCATCGGCACGCAGGTCCGCCGCGGGGCGGTCGCCAATTCTTGTCATGCGGAGCCGAAGTGCTCTTGCGCTGTCCGCGCCGGCATTGGTGCGGATTACCGCATCTTCAAAAAACCGCAGCACCTGGATCTCTCGCTCAAAGAGCTCTGCCTCGCTGGAGGACCGCAGGTCCACGGTGGCGGACGCGCTTTGCGGAACCGAGGTGACAGAGGTACCCCCCTGCACCTGGCCGATATTGATCGTGGTGCGGGGCCGTGCCGGCAGGGGCAAACGTCCAAGAGCGTCGATGGCCGAAGCGAGGGCAAGGATGGGATTGGGCACACCTGCATCGGTCCAGGCGTGTCCGCCGGCTCCCGTGATCTCGATGCGAAAACGCCTGCTGCCAAGGCCTCGTGTCACCAGAGTTGCGGTGCCGGCACCTTCAAGCGCAATGCTTCCGGTCACGCGACTCCCGAAGGCCTGACCGCTGAAGAGGTGGCGCATGCCACGCAGGTTGCCTTCGGCCTCCTCACCAACATTGGCAGCGAAGAGGATGTTGGTGTCCACCTCTATCTCGGAGCTTCGTAGGGCAGCCGCGAGCGCGAGCAGCGCCGCGAGCCCCGCGCCGTTGTCGCTGGCACCGGGAGCGAGTAGGACACTGCCGTTCTGTGTGGGGTGGATCTCCTGGTGGGCCGGGAAGACCGTATCCAGGTGAGCTGACAGGAGAACCAGCGGCTCCTCCGACACGGGCGGTCTCAGATATCCAACTGCATTTCCAACCTCGTCCAGCGTGACTTCGTGCAGGCCGAGTTCGGTAAACCTGTCGCTAAACCAGGCAGCCCTTGCTGCCTCTAGAAAAGGCGGAGCCGGGATGCTGACTGCGTCGTGCTGCCACTGCCGGATGCGCAGCTCCTGCAGATGGAACCAGCGGAAGGCACGGTGTACTGCGGGGTTTGCCGCAAGCCGGGTGATGCGCGCCTGGGCGGAGCTGGAAAGGGCCGGTGCGCTGTTCAACGGTGCGCTGTTGAGCGGTGCGCCGCTCATGAGTGTGCCGCTGATGGGTAAGCCGCGGTTATCGCCGGAGTCCCTCGCTGTGGCGGAGACTCGTCATCATAGTCCACGCGCATCAGAAAGAGACCCTGCGCCGGTGCTGTCGGTCCGGCGGCCCTGCGATCCCGCGCGTGCAGGATGTCGAGAACAGTCTCCGGTGGCCGCGTGTTCCTGGCGATATCGATAAAGGTGCCTACGAGGTTGCGTACCATGTGGTGGAGAAAGCCGTTGCCGCTCACCTGGTAGCGGAGCAGACCGCCGCACCTCTGCCAGGCGGAGTGCAAGACCGTTCGGACGTTTGCGTCCGGCGGCTCGCCCTGCTGCCGCAGCCTGGCGGAGCGGGCCGGATCGTTCGCCGTGAAGGACGTGAAGTCGTGCGTTCCGGCCACGAGCGCGGCAGCAGACTGCAAGCGCTCCAGGTCCAGAATCCAGCGGCAGTCCCACACATAGCGAGCCAGGGTTGGCGGACAGATGTGCTCGGCGGTGTTGTCCGGCGCAAGGCGCTCAAAAATACGGTACTCGTAGGTCTTTGCGCGTACGCCCGCCCGCGCATGGAACTCCGGTGCGACCTGCTCTGCGGCGGTAACCCGGATGGCCGTGGGCAGCCGCCGGTTCAGGACGTGCAGGAGGCGTTCCGGGGCGATCGTGACCGGCAGCTGCAGCGATACGACCTGTGCCTCGGCGTGCACACCGGTATCGGTCCTCCCAGAACCCTGGGGAAGTCCTGCGGCGACGCCGAAGATGCGCTCCACAGTTTCGGCGAGAGTGCCCTGGATGGTGCGAAGTCCCGGCTGGACCTGCCAGCCCTGGAAGTCGCCGCCATCGTAGGCAAGCGTGAGCTTCCACTGGGAGGTTCGGGCCGTCATGCCGGGTGTAGAAGCAGTGTCCATAGCTGTGCCTGAGGGCGCTGCATCGACGTTAGCATGCATGTGGCGAAGCCATGGCGGCACCGGGCACGCACGCTGCTGCACGATATACTCAGCACGCGACGGTGCTGGAGTTTCCGTCCGGCCGGGAGCTTTTTCGCACCGTTCCGGTGGGCTGGGGCATCTTTGACGCAATGCTGCAAACGCAACGGTGTGCTCTGTCGATTCCGGGAACCGGGTCTTCGCGGCATGCGTAATCGTACCTAAGCCAATCGTTAGTCACACGATTTGCCGTGGGCTGAGCCAATCGCCCAGGGCTGGAGAAAAGCGACGTGAGTGCAAGTAAGTTGCAGGGTGTAGCCGGCATTGCCGTTCTGTTGATGGGTTCTACCGTGCCGAACGTGGCCTTCGCACAGCAAACACCGCCGGCCCCGGCACAGGAACAGCAAGGCGGAGGGAGCGGGGCCCAGACAAATGGGGCCCAGACAAGTCCGACCACGCCCACAACTCCCGCCCCCGTCCAGAACGATACAACCGGCAATCCCAATCTCCCCCAGGCGCCGGCGCCGAATCATGCGGGACCGCTCTTTCTCCGTCAGGGTCCACAGGACTTCACACACCTGAAGAGACAGTTCCCGAATCCGATCGCGCCGTACACCTCGACAAACTATCCCGCACCCCGCCTGAATAATGTGGCGAAACTCGGCGACCTGCTGCGCGATGGAAAACTCTACCTGAGTCTGCCGGATGCGGTGCTGCTGGCGTTGGAAAACAACTACGACATCGCCATCGCCCGCGTCAATCTCGACATTGCCGATACGGATCTGCTGCGTGCGGAGAGTGGCGGAACGCTGCGCGGCGTGTCCACCGGCCTGATCACAAATACGCTGGGCGGCACCTCATCCACGGTGACCGGTGGCGGCGGCCCAGGTGGCACGGCAACAGGCGCGGGCGGTGCAGGTGCAGGCGCGAACGGACTTGTGCTGAGTACGCTTGGCAGCGGCCCGTTGCCTCTGAATTTTGATCCGGTTGTGTCCGGCACGCTCCAGTATGAGCGCGTCACAACGCCGGGTGGATCGGGCCTGGGTGGCGGGTCCACGAGCAGCGGCACGGGAACTGGAACCGGCACGGGAACCGGGACTGGAACAGGTACGGGCACGGGAACTGGCACGGGTACGGGAACCGGGACCGGCACGGGAGGTACGGGCACGGGTGGCACCGGGACGACCACCGTCGGCAATCTCTTCAATTCCAATCCAGTCTCCAGCGCGACCGCTCTGTACGACTTTCAGTACAACCAGGGTTTCGTCTCCGGCACATCTCTGAACGTAAGCTTCAACAACTCACGGCAGACCTCGACGTCGACGTTCTCTTCCTACAGCCCGTCGATCAACTCAAGCTTTCGAGCCACGGTGACGCAGCAGCTGCTGCAGGGCTTTGGTCCCGGTATCCAGGGCCGCTTCATTGTGCAGGCGAAGAATGACCGTCGCATCGCGGACTCGGCCTTCCGCCAACAGCTGATCTACACCATCACGCAGGTGGAGAGCATCTACTGGTCGCTGGTGAGCGCGTATGAGGATGTGCAGGCCAAGACGCGCGCTCTCGCGCAGTCCTCGCAACTGGCCTCAGACAACCGGAAGCAGTTGCAGATCGGAACTCTGGCACCGCTGGACGTGATCAACTCCGACCAGGCGGTCTCGACCGACAGGCAGTCGCTGACGACCTCGCAATCCAATCTGGAATACCAGCAGCTGCTGATGAAGCAGGCAATCGTACGCGACCTGAACGATCCGCAGCTCTCCGCCGCACCTGTGGTTCCGACGGACCGCGTCAGCCTGGGCCGCCTGCCGGAGGAGGACAGGGGCGTGGAAGATCTGGTGAAGGAGGCGTACGCCAACAATCCCTCCATTGAACAGGCTTCCGTCAACATGGAGAACAACAAGATTGCGATCAAGGCAGAGAGGAATGGCCTGCTGCCGATCGTGAACGCGTACGGCTTCTACGGCGGAAGTGGTGCGGCCGGTACGGCAAACCCGGCGTCGAGCCTTTGCAACACGGCCAGCACCCTGAATCCTGTACCGGCCAACTGCGGGCTGCCTGGCGGCGGTTATGGCAGTGCGCTCGGACGTTCGCTGAACAATACCAACCCGGACTACGGCGTCGGTGCCACGCTGAATATCACGCTCCGCAATCGTGCCCTGCAGGCAGACCAGGCCCGCTCACAGATGGAGTACCGGCAGGCGGAGATGCGGCTGCAGCAGCTGTACACGCAGGTGCGCATCCAGGTCATCAACAACCAGTACGCCCTGACAAACGACCGTGCTTCGGTGAACGCGGCGCAGGCGGTCCGCGACTTTCAGGCGCAGAGCCTGGATGCGGAGCAGAAGAAGTATCGCCTCGGCGCTTCGACGACCGCGAACGTTCTGCAGCAGGAGCGCAATCTTGCCACCTCGGAGAACAACCTGATTACAGCAACCGCCGCGTATGCGAACGATCGCGCGGCACTGTCGCAGATCCTGTCCAACACGCTGAGCCGCTACAACATCGACCTGGTGCAGGCGGCCAACGGCACCATGACCTCCAAGCCCGCCATCCCGGGGCTGACCGCGCCCCAGGCACCCGCGCCTCCGAAGCCGCTGACCAGTACGCCGGAGCCGCTGGCACCCATGAACCCATCTGCATCACCCACGCCCGGTGCAGCTTCGCCTGAGACGCAGCCCAACCAACCTGGTCAGGGA
>CAXTSF010000077.1:8258-13090 GCA_964246865.1 uncultured Terriglobus sp. | reverse complement strand
AGCGCAGAGCGCGTCCGGCCGCGCTCTGCGGGACTGTGAAGAGTGCGGCATGTGCATCGACGTGTGCCCGGTGGGCGCGTTGACGAGCGACACGTACCGCTACAAGACGCGGCCGTGGGAGATGAACCACGTTGCGACGATCTGCACGCACTGCGGCGACGGATGCAAGACGACGCTGGGTGTGCGCCAGACGACGGACGGCTCGGAGGTAGTGCGCGGAACCAACCGGGACACCTCCGGCATCAACGGCGATTTCCTCTGCAACAAGGGCCGCTACGGCTTTGATTTCGGGAACTCGCCGGAGCGCATCTCGCAGCCGCTGGTGAAGCAGGCCGACGGCAGTTTCAAGCCTGTCTCCTGGGATGAGGCGCTTTCCTACGCCGGCAAGCGGCTGCGCGAGATCCGGGAGAGCCGTGGCGGTGAGTCGATCGGTGTGATCGGCGGCAACCGGCTTACCAATGAGGAGGCGTACCTCCTGCAGAAGTTCGCGCGATCCGTGCTGGGTACCAACAGCATCGACCATCACCGGACGGCGGACTACCCCACCTTTGCGTCGGCGCTGGCGGGACGGCCGGAGCGCTTCGCCTCGCAACACGACAACGAGAAGGCACCGGCGGTGCTGCTGGTGGGCGGCGACCCGACCAATGGCAATCCGCTGACCGCGTGGAATTTGCGCACAGATGTGCGAATCAACCGGGCGCGGCTGTATGTGGCGAATCATGCGCCAATTAAACTGCGGCGGCAGGCAAAGAGCTTCCTGCAGATTGCTGGTTACAGCTACGGTTCGCTGGCCGGCTACCTGGCCGGGGAGGACAATGCCGGCGCCGCGGTCTCAGAGGATGCAGAGGCGCTGCGCGGCTTCCGCGATGCGCTGCGTGCCGAGGAGTCACTCCTCATCCTGATCGGCTCGGAGCTGCGCGGCGGCGATCTGCGGCGGCTGATCGAGTTCGGTCTGTCGCTGCCGAATGCGAAGTTTGCGCTGCTTGCCGACTATGTCAATGCGCATGGCGCGTCCGACATGGGACTCTTGCCGGACCTGCTGCCGGGCTATGTGCCTATCAGCTCGCGGCACGAGTTTGGAACGGAGTATGGCAACCGCCTGTCGAACAAGCCTGGCATGGATCTGCTGCAGATGTTTGAGGCGGCGGAGGCCGGCAAGCTGGGAGCGTTGTACGTCGCCGGGGCGAACCCGGTGGCGCGCTACTCGGTTGACCCAGCGGCGCTGGCGAAGACCTTCGTGATCGTGCATGAGCTGTTTATGACGGAGACGGCGCAGCTGGCGGATGTGATCCTGCCGGCGGCGAGCCTGTACGAGAAGTCGGGCTCGGTGACGAACAGTTACGGGGATGTGCAACTCGTCACCAAGGCGGCGGACCAGGCCGGGGTACGCAGCGAGCTGGAGCTGATGGTGCGCATTGCGGACCGGATGGGCGCGAAGGGGAAGGAGCTGGTTCCCTTTGGGAAGACGCGGCAGCCGGACGGTGTTCGTGCGGACCTGGGACAGACGCGCGGTGTGCAGTCCGGGGAGGCCGACCGCCACGCCATCTGGCTTTCCGCGAACAATCTCGAGATCAAACTGTCGCCCTTTGACCCCTTTGCCGTGCTCGATGAGATTCAGCGCTTGGTACCAGGCTATGCGCTTCGCCGGCTGCAGCTGTTGAGCGGCAACGACCAGCATGTGGCACCCGCAGCACCTGCGGAGCTGGTGCAGATTGTGACGGAGCGTCGCGATCTGGTACTGCCAGCGAACGATTCCCTGTTTACCTCTGGCACGCTGGGACGGTTCTCGCCTAAGCTGGTGGAGTTGGCCGAGAAGTACAGTCATGAGCCCGCCGGGATTCCAGCCGATTAGAGGGCAGTTCTCCTGAGCCTCTGAAGTGGACAGAGCGAGGCTATTCTCCCGGAAAACAGCGTGGTCAGCCCTCGACCACGCGAGCACCATCCGGAGAACTGCTACAGTTCTCAAGTACGAAGAAGACGGGACCTGAACGCCGCAATGCCGCAAACTTCATTCGCTCTGTTTCTGCTCCTCACGATCTTGAAGATCGTGGTCGTGCTGGTAATTACGCTGACAGCCGTGGCGTATACGGTGCTGCTGGAGCGCAAGGTGATTGGCCGGATCCAGAATCGCTGGGGCCCGAGCCGTACGGGTCCGTTTGGCCTGCTGCAGCCGCTGGCAGACGGCATCAAACTGTTCCTCAAAGAGGACCTGATGCCGCTTGCGGTGGAGCGTCCACTCTTTGTCATCGCGCCTATGATCGCGCTCGCCTGTGCGCTGGTGTCGATTGCAGTGGTACCGTTTGGCGGAGTGACAAACTTCCGCGGTGTGGACCTGTTCCAGATCTCGGACATCAATATCGGCCTGCTGGTGGTGCTGGGAATTACGTCGATCGGCGTGTATGGGATCGCGCTCTCCGGCTGGTCGTCGAATAACAAGTATTCTCTGCTCGGATCGCTTCGGGCATCGGCGCAGGTGATCAGTTACGAGCTGGCATTGGGTCTGTCGCTGGTGGGTGTGGTGCTGCGGGCGCAGTCGTTGCGGCTGCGGGATATCGTCAACTCGCAAGGCGCGCACGGCCTGCTGAGCTGGAATATCTGGCCACAGCTTCTCGGATTTTTTATCTACCTCATGGCGGCGTATGCGGAGACAAATCGTGCGCCGTTCGATCTGCCGGAGGCGGAGTCCGAGCTGGTGGCCGGCTACCACACCGAGTATTCATCGATGAAGTTCGCAATGTTCTTCATGGCGGAGTACGCGAACATGATCACGGTTTCCTGCGTGGCGACGCTGCTCTTTTTCGGAGGGACCGGGTCCTTCTTCGGCCACGTGTTTGACCATGTGGGTGGGCCGGTGGTGAATGCCGTGATGCCAATCTTCTGGTTCGTCTTCAAAGTCTTCCTGTTCCTGTTTCTCTACATCTGGGTACGGTCCACGTTGCCGCGCTTCCGGTACGACCAGCTGATGAGTTTTGGCTGGAAGTTCCTGCTGCCGCTGGCCATGCTGAACATCCTGGGCACGAGCCTGTTTCTGGCCTGGCACGGCTGAGTGGGCGCTGCTGGCGCGATGCCGGTACCGCTGATTTACAATCGCTCTGCTGCCTAACAATCCCATGGGCTAACCCCCAGTGAAGGAACGATGCAACTAGCGCTCTTCATGTTCTTTGGCGTGCTGTGTGTCCTTGGAGCGCTGAATCTGCTCTTCCAGCGGCACCCGATCAACTCCGCACTATCGCTGGTAGTGGTGATGATGTCGCTGGCGGTGATCTACTGGACACTAGGCGCGGAGTTCCTGGCGGCGGCGCAGGTAATCGTGTACTCGGGCGCGATCATGGTCCTGTTCGTGTTTGTGATCATGCTGCTGAATGCAGGTGAAGAGGTGCGCACGCGCGGCTCAAAGGCAGCGTACTTCGCCGGCATGCCGGGGGTCGCGGGTGTGTTCGCGCTGCTGTCGTTTATCTTCGTGCGCGAGCGCACAGCGCTGGGCTCGGCCAACCTGGGCGGCGGACTGGACAGCGGCGTCTCAAACATTGCCGAGATCAGCCGTGTGCTGTTCACAGACCTGCTGCTGCCCTTTGAGGTGACCTCCATCCTGATCCTTGTGGCGATCCTGGGCGCGGTGGTCCTGGCCCGGAAGGAGAGCTAACCCGATGGTTCCGATCGCGTACTATCTCATCCTGGCGGCGGCGCTGTTCTCAATCGGCATCGGTGCGTTCCTGATCAAGCGCAACATCATTACGGTTTTCATGTCGATCGAGCTCATGCTGAATGCGGTAAACCTGACGTTTGTGGCGTTCGCACATATGCGGCATGCGGTGCAGGGGCAGATTTTTGTCTTCTTCGTGATGGTGGTGGCGGCCGCGGAGGCCGCGGTTGGACTCGCCATCATTATTGCCATCTTCCGCACGCGCCAGACTCTGGACGTAGACCAGATCAACCTGATGAAGAACTGAGCGGAGACACGCCTTGACCCCTGAACATCTGCTCTGGTTCATTCCCCTTCTGCCCTTTGCGGGATTCCTGCTGAACGGCACCGTGGGCCGGCGGCTGCCCCGCGCGGGTGTGTCGGCGATTGCGCTGCTGTTCACGGCGCTGCCGGCGATGCTGGTGGTTTGGCTGGCGAGCGCGATGCTGTCGCACGATCAGCTCTCGGTCACGGCGGTGTCCGCGCCATGGATCGCGGTGACCAACTTCACCGTTCGATTTGCGTTCACGGTGGATCACCTGACCCTGATCATGCTGGGCGTGGTGACCGGGGTGGGCTTCCTGATCCACCTGTACTCGGTCGGATACATGGCGCATGAGGAGGGCTACTGGCGCTTCTTCGCGTACCTGAACCTCTTCATGTTTTTCATGCTGGTGCTGGTGCTGGCGGAGAGCTTTCTTCTGCTGTTCGTCGGCTGGGAGGGCGTCGGCCTCGCGTCGTACCTGCTGATCGGCTTCTACTTTCGCAAGCCGGCGGCAAACGCGGCGGGGCGCAAGGCCTTCGTCGTCAACCGGGTGGGCGACTTCGGATTTTTGTTGGCGATGTTTCTGCTGATCGAGCACTTCGGCACGCTGGACTTCACAAAGATTTTTGCGCGCATTGACCTTGAGCCGGGACTGCACGGTGGCTTTCTGACCGCGATCGCCCTGCTGCTGGTTGTGGGTGCGGCGGGCAAGTCGGCGCAGATTCCTCTGTATGTGTGGCTGCCGGATGCCATGGAGGGGCCGACACCGGTCTCCGCGCTCATCCATGCGGCGACGATGGTGACGGCGGGCGTGTACCTGGTGGCGCGCTGCCACACACTCTTCGACCGGTCCCCATTTGCGCTGGGTGTCGTTGCGATCGTGGG
>CAXTSF010000077.1:0-8248 GCA_964246865.1 uncultured Terriglobus sp. | reverse complement strand
CATCAAGCGGGTGCTGGCGTACTCGACGATCTCGCAGCTTGGATACATGTTTCTGGGTTGCGGTGTGGCGGCATACTCGGCCGCGGTATTTCACCTGATGACGCACGCCTTCTTCAAGGCGCTGCTATTCTTGGCGGCCGGATCGGTGATCCATGCACTCTCCGGGGAGCAGGATATGCGGGTGATGGGCGGCTTGCGCAAGCGGATCCCTGTGACCTTCTGGACGATGAGCGCGGGTGTGTTTGCGATCGCCGGGATTCCGCCCCTGGCTGGGTTCTTCTCGAAAGATGAGATCCTGTACCGCACCTTCGCATCGCAGGGGCACAACGGGATGGGCATCCCCCTGTGGCTGGTTGGCCTGCTGACGGCAGGAATGACGTCGTTCTACATGTTCCGGCTTTGGTATAAGACTTTCTTTGGGCGCGAGCGGTTTGACGAATCCACGCTGTCGCACGGGGTGGGTGCACATGGAACGATACCGACGGGTGCGTCGAGCAGACCCAAGCTGGCGATGGAGAATGAACACGATGAGGGGCAGACCGCACATCCGCACGGCGTGCACGAGTCACCTTGGGTGATGCTGCTGCCGCTGGCGGTGCTGGCAGTGCTGTCCGTGGTGGGTGGCTGGTTCGGCGTACCGGCGGCGCTGGGCGGCGGCAATCACTTTGAGCACTTTCTCGATCCGGTCTTTGCCCTGTCCGGTGAGCCGCGCAATGCGGTCAATGCGGATCAGGTTTCGCATGGGCTGGAGCTCGGGCTGGCAGCGGTGTCGGTGCTGGTGGCGGCTGCTGGCTGGTACTTCGCCTACCTGTTCTTCGTGCAACGTCCGGGCACGCTGGGAGCGAGGGCCGCGGGCAATCCGCTCTACCGGCTGGTCTCGCACAAGTACTACATCGATGAGGTTTACCAGACCGTGGTGGTGCTGCCGGTGATGATGCTGTCTCGGCTGGCGTTTATCGCCTTTGACCAGGGTGTGGTGAACGGATCCGGCAATCTGGCGGGCTTTGTGACGCGAAGCCTGGGGTCGGCCACGCGACGGATGCAGTCGGGCAATCTGCGGTCCTATGCCGGATGGCTGGCGGCAGGTGCGGCGGCGGTGATTCTGATCATGACGTATACGGTTTTGACCGCACACGCGGCGGTTCGCTAGAGGAGCTCGATGAATCTGGACGGAAGCATCCTCACACTGATTCTGCTGACACCGCTGGTGGGCGCGGCCGTGCTGGCGAGCCTGCCGGACCGCGACCGGCTGCAGCAGTGGGTTGCGCTGCTGATAACGCTCGTGACCTTTGGCATGACGCTGCACCTGCCGTTCTATGCGCATCCCCTCGCGGCGAACCACTTCGGTTATGAGACGGACCTGCCGTGGATCGCAACACCCGCGATCCACTACCACCTCGGCGTGGATGGCCTGTCGATGTGGCTGATCGTACTATCCGGGTTCCTGGCGCCGCTGGGTGTGCTGGTCTCCTGGAACGCAATTGCGGAACGGCGCAAGCTGTTTTACACGTTGTTTCTGCTGCAGCAGGTGGCGATGCTAGGGGTGTTTGCCTCGCTCGACCTGTTTCTGTACTACGCCTTCTGGGAGCTGTCGCTGGTTCCCATGACCATCCTGATCGCGACCTTTGGCCGCACGGAGAACCGCAGGCGCGCGGCGCTACGGTACTTCCTCTACGCGTTTATCCCATCGGCGATCCTGCTGGTAGGCATGCTTTGGATCTACGTTGCCACGGGAACCTTCCAGCTGCCGGCGCTGGCCGCGATGGCGGCGGCACACAGCATTCCCGGATCGAATCACGCGCTCTGGCTGGCGTCGCTCGCGTTCCTGATCGCCTTCGCGGTGAAGGTACCGATCTTCCCGCTGCATGGGTGGCTGCCGGACGCGATCAGCGAGGCGCCAACGGCAGCGGTGATGGTACTGGCAGGCAAGCTGGGCCTTTACTCGATCCTGCGCTACTCGTTTGCGATCTTCCCGGAGCAGTCGCACCGGATCGCCCCGCTGTTGATTGCACTGGGAGCCATCGGCATCGTGTACGGTGCATGTCTGGCGCTCGTGCAAAACGACCTGAAGCGGCTGGCAGCGTACTCGACGCTGGGACATCTCTCCTTCTGCACGCTCGGCATCTTTGCCTTCACGGTAAATGGGCTCGACGGGGGCATGTACCAGATCCTGAACCACGGCATCTCGGGCGGCGCGCTCTTTATGCTGATGGGCATGCTGTACGAGCGCTACGGCACCTATGACATGCGCGACCTGGGCGGTGTGGCCGGGCGGCTGCCCTGGATGGTGACCATGTTCGTGGTAACTGCGCTCTCAAATGTGGGTCTGCCGATGCTGAACAGCTTCGTGGGGGAGTTCCTGATCCTGTCCGGCTCGGCACAGACCGTGCTGGTGCGGCACCCGATGCTGTGGACGACTATAGGGACGACGGGCGTCATCCTTTCTGCGGCTTACCTGCTCACGATGATTCAGCGCGTCTTCTATGCGGACGATGGACCCATGACGAAACAGAGCGGCGTGACAGACCTGTCGGTGCGGGAGCACGTGGCACTGTGGCCGATGGTCGCGCTCTTTCTGCTGATGGGTGTCGCTTCACCGCTGTTTACCCGCGCACTGGACCCGTTGGGCACCTCCTACGCGCACGAGCTCGAAAATATGGACAACGATGTGAAGAAGACTGAGGCGGAGACGTATCCCCTGCCCTCCCGCGTTAAGCGCGAGGCGCACGCCACACCACGGGGCGCGGTTCCCGGTACAGGCGGGCGGCGATGAATCTTAACTCACCCAACATTACAGGTCTGCTGCCGGAGTACCTGCTGACCCTGGTGGGCATTGCCGTCATGATGCTGGAGCCGGTGCTGCCGGCCGGACGTTCGCGCAAGCCGCTCGGATGGCTGGCGATCGCAGGAATGGTTGCGGCGGGCGCGCTGAGCATCTTCCAACTGCGTTTCGGCACCATCACGGCCTTCTCGGGGACGATTCAGGTAGACCGGTTCGCCATCTTCTTTCAGATATTGATAGTCGCAATCGCCGCGGTGACGCTGCTGAGCTCGCTCGACTACTTTGAGGGTGCGACATCGCACGCGGGCGAATACTTTGCGCTGATCTGCTTCGGCACCGTCGGCATGATGCTGATGAGCTGCGCGACTGAGCTGCTGGTGATCTTTATCGGCCTGGAGATTTCCTCCATTTCGACCTATATCCTGGCGGGCTACCGCAAGGGCCAGGCGGTTGGCAGCGAGAGTGCGATCAAATACTTCCTGCTGGGCTCGTTTGCGACAGCCTTCTTCCTCTACGGCGTGGCGCTGACCTTTGGCGCGACCGGCTCCACCAACCTGCTGCTGGTGAGCGGCCGGCTTGCGGCGGCACCGATGCCGCTGCTGGCGCTGCTGGCAATTGCGCTGATCGTGATCGGGATTGGCTTCAAGGTCTCCGCGGCACCCTTCCACGTGTGGACGCCGGATGTGTACCAGGGTGCGCCACCGCCGGTGGTGGGCTTTATGTCGACCGCGCCAAAGGCTGCTGCCTTTGCAGTCCTCCTGCGTATCCTGTTCGGCGGCTTTCCGGTCTATGAGGCGCGCTGGTCGATGCTGCTGTGGGCCATTGCGGCGCTTTCCATGACGATCGGCAACCTGGGCGCGCTGATGCAAAAGGACGTCAAGCGCATGCTGGCGTACTCGTCGATTGCGCATGCGGGCTATCTTCTGGTGGCGTTTACGGCGCTCCCGGAGGACGGCATCGCTGCCGCGGCGTTCTATACGGCGACGTATGCGGCAATGAATGTGGGCGCGTTTGTGGTGATTACGCTGATCTCCGGCTACACGGAGCGGATGCGCTCGTCGCAGGATTACACGGGCCTGGCGATCCAGCGGCCGGTGCTGGGCGCAGCTCTCGCGTTTTTTCTTCTGTCGATGATCGGGATTCCGTTCACCGGTGGTTTTTTCGGCAAGTTCTACGTCTTCTCCGGGGCGATCCATGCCGGACATGTTTGGCTCGCGGTGATCGGCCTGCTGAACTCAGGTGTCGCGTGCTTCTATTATCTGCGGCTGCTGGCGAGGATCTATGAGAGTTCATCGCTGCACTCGGCCGCACCGGCGATCGACTTCGATGCGGAGGTGGACAGCGCGCATGCGCACATGACCCATGCGGACGTCGCGGCGCTGTATCAGGAGCCACGGGTGAGTGCGCCGGCAATGCTCGCGCTGGGCGTATGTGTGCTGGCGACTCTGGTCCTCGGGATTCTACCGGGGCGTGTGCTGGCGCTGGTGCAGAGCGGCGTTGCCGGGGTGGATGGGCGCCCTGCGGCTACGGACGCGGCCCGGACGGTAGAACTTCGGCGGCGTTGTGAGCAGCCCGGTATGCACTGTGAAAGTGGATTGATGATGACGGAGCGCACTCCAAAGATGGTGCCCTGAGATTGAGAGCGCTCCTGCTTCTCTCGAGCAAAACGGAAAGCCCTCGCCAAGGCGAGGGCTTCCCTTACAGCCGAATGACGAAGCTAGACCTTCACCTTGAGGAAGATGATGACAAAGGTGAAAAGCGCGAGCGACTCGATGAAGGCGAGGCCGAGAATCAGAAAGGTGAAGATGCCTGGGCGAGCGCCGGGATTGCGGGCAAGCGCTTCTGCGGCGGAGGCCGTGGCGCGTCCCTGGGCCAGGCCGCAAAGGCCGGCGGCGAGGGCCATGCCAAGGCCGGCGGCAAGGTAGCCGAGGCCGGTTGCGTTGCCGGTGGCACCGCCGTTGGCAGCCTCCTGAGCAAATGCGGGCGTTGCTAGAAAGAGCGCGGCCAGCGTCATAAACATGTACTTGAGCTGCTTCATTTGGGTAGATCTCCTGCCTTCCGAGTCCGGCGCCAGTGGGTGGTTGAGGTTCACCGTGCTGACCCCCTCACGCTTGCGCCGGTGGTGCGCCGGATATGGCGAAGGCGGCCGTATCCGTCAAACTTGGTGCATGACTCAAGGCTTCAACCCTTGAGCAAATCGCGCAGCAGTCTAGTGCTCGTGCGATACGGCGAGGCTAAGATAGATGGTTGCGAGCAGCATGAAGACGTATGCCTGCACGATGGACACGCCCAGGTGAAGGCCGAGAAAGATGAGCGGCACGCCGATCGGGATCAGCGAGAAGAAGGCCAGCGTGACCAGGTCCCCCGCAAACATATTGGCGTAAAGCCGGACGGTAAGCGAGAGCACGCGGGCCACGTGCGAGACAATCTCGATGAGGAACATCAGCGGCGAGAGCCACCAGACGGGGCCGAGGAACTGCTTGATGTAGGCAGGGCCGTTCGCGCGGATGCCGTGGTAGTGGTAGTAGACGAAGGTAACGAGCGCGAGGCCGAGCGGAACCACAACGACCGAGGTCGGCGACTCGAGCCCGGGAACAAGGCCCAGCAGGTTGGCCGCCAGAATGAAGAGGAGAACGACCGTGAGATAGCCGGTGAACCGCTCAAAGCCGTGACCGATAATGCTCTCTCCCTGGTCGGAGACAAACTCGTGGGTCATCTCAGCAACGTGCTGGATCGCGTTCGGACGCTCGACGCTGAGGCTGACGCGAACCGCGACGAAATAGGCCAGCAGGAGCAGCGTGACCAGGAATTCCATGGCGACCGCGTTGGAGATGGGCGCGGCAGGATTGACGACGCGCACGTGCAGCGCGCCAAGCAGGGCGTCCGTAGGGCGCGCCAGGAATTGATTCAGTATCCGGGTGAAGACAAGCTGTTCAGGCATGATCCGTTCGGGATCTCCCGGCCTACAGCGTTCCGTTTCGCAGAAGCCTGATGGCCTCAAACGTCAGTGCAGCGACGCCCATGGCAAGGCCGGCCGCGAGCGCAAGCGCTGAGCCGTGAAGATAACTAAGGCTAACATACAGAAAGGCAAGCACCAGAAGCATGCGGAGGGTGAAACCGGCAATGGCGAAGCCGAGGGATGGCGGGCGCGCGGCCGCGGAGAGCTCGGGAAGGCGTTCGGCCTCTACGGCCTCCGACGGGCGATCCTCCATACGAGCCATGAGGGCGGCCATGAGCCTTCGCCACTCCCACAGGCCGCTGGCGGAGATGGCGGCGCCGACGAGCAGGAGCACAGCGGATGCCCAGCCGCCGCGAAGCCAGGCAACCGGCGCGCCCACGATGGCGAGTATTCCGACCAGCCGCATGGCACGCGAGAGCGTGGCACGAGCGGCTGCGTCAGTGTAGGTATCGGGTATAAGCATGCGGCTGTGTGCGGCTGAGCGGTGCGGCTACCTGGGATCCTGCATGTACTTCTTTGCCGTGTTGTAGATCTGCAGAAAGCCGCCGATCGCGCCAAGAACAATGCCGGCGACGCCGATCCAGCCCTGGTGAAAGTGGCGGTCCAGCCAGCTGCCCAGGAGCCAGCCGACGGTGCAGCCGATGGGCAGCGCGATGGCGAGCTGGATCATCGACTCCGCCTTGACGATGTCTCCGAGGGTGCCCTTCGGCTTGCCGGGAGTGCTCTGCTGGTCGCTCATGACGATCCTCATTAGAGCACGCGCATGGGGCTCGCCGCCTGCCTGCCCCTACTCGCGGGTGAGGCGGAGCTTGAGGCCGGCGCGCACGGCGAAGGGCAGCGATGGATAGCCGATCGGCCCGATGTGCTGCTGGCTGAGCAGGTTATCAAGCTCCGTGAAGAAACTGAGGGAAGGGCGCAGCTGGTAGGTGGCGTTGGCGTCCACCTTGGCGAAGCCGTAGGCCAGGTTGCGGTTGGGTAGAAGAAGCGTGTTGCCGAAGTCCTGATCGGAGCCGCCGAGGAAGGTCGTGTCGTCGGAACGGGAAGAGAAGGCGGCGGTGACGGCAGAGGTCCACTTCGCGCCTGTGTAGCTTGCGACAGCAAAGCCCGTGTGCGGCGCGCGGCGGAAGGGACGGGCACCGACGAGCGGTGAGAAAGCGCCAATTGGAGTGTTGGGGTAGTTGAGATTGATGGTAGGTGCGCCAGATGAGGCGGAGAGGGCATCGCCTGAGAAGGAGTGCTGCACCTTCGCATCCAGGTAGGTATAGCCGCCGCGGAAGAATAGGTGGTTCGTGGCGCGGAACTCGAGTTCCGCCTCAGCACCCTCTGCGCGGTAGTCGAGCGAAATAACGTAGGCGTAGCTGACGCTCGAGGCGGGCAGACCCGGGAAGTAGCGTGTGATGCCCTGAGGGGGCACAAACTCGACCTGCCGGCCAAATTGATTGTGAAACCAGGTCGCGTGCAGGAGGAGGCGGTCGCCGAGGATGTTCTGGTCCAGGCCGCCCTCATAGGTGCGGAGACGCTGCGCACCGATAGGCGTGATATGAAACGCGGTGATGAGGCCGGTGCTGCCTTGCTGACGGAGTTGCTGATCGAGAGAGGAGACCTGCGCGGAGAGGTTTGGCTCCTGCACGCCTTTGGAGAAGTTGAAGCGGAGCTTACTGCCGCGAAGCCAGCCAGTGCCGGGCCGCGCGGGATAGCCGGCGATACCAAAGTGCGGCGTGCCCTCGGTGCCAAAGAGGGCATTCTTCTGCACGGCTCCGCCCAGCGTGAGGAAGACGCGGTCCTTGATATCGCCCTCAAACTGCAGGGTGTAGTCGTAGTTGCGGCGCTCGACGGCGTTGTTGATGGAGAAGACCGGGGTGCGGCCACTGCCGCGCTCGTCGATGTAGCGGAAGCCCGCAATGGCGGAGAGATGGCGGCCGAAGCGGAGATCGCTTAGGTAGTGCACACCATCAAGGTTGGAGACGAGGTCGGTGCGCGCCGGGAACGGGTCGAACTCGATGAGGGCCTGTCCCGTGCCGAAGGTGCCGTTGGCACCCCGAATGGTGACAGTACGGCCAAAGTAGTCGCCAAAGCCATCGGGCGTGCCTACAGGGGCATAGGCGATGGCCTGCTCGCGCTTGCGTGCGCCAATGTAGCGGATGCGGTTGTGCCAGTTGCCGCGGAAGGTGTTCTCCACGAGTCCGGAGAGATAGGTGTTCTGATCGCCCTGGTGGCCAAGCTGCGCCACATGTGCGAAGGCATAGGCCCCGGGCAGGCCCGCGGCGGAGGTGCTGTTCTGCACGGTGCCGCGGAGCGAGGTAGTGCCATTGAGGCTGTAGCCGAGATTCGCGGCCTCCTTCGCCAGATGGAACTGGTCACGCCGGAGTGCATTCGCCGTGTCAAAGCGGGAGAAGGCCGTGTAGAGATCCAGGCGGGATCGGGTGCCGGAGAGCTCGACCTCATTGCGGTAGGTGCCGAAGTTGCCGCCCTCGCCGGAGTAGTTGAGGACAGGCCGGAGCGACTGG
>CAXTSF010000076.1:2706-13145 GCA_964246865.1 uncultured Terriglobus sp. | reverse complement strand
TGCATGGTCTGCATGAGTTGCGCCATGATGTGTGATTGACTTTGCAGATCTGCAATCGTGGCTCTTCCTTGTGGGCCTTGGAGCCTTCTCAAATTCTGCTTGAGGATGGGCTTGTGATGCAGATCCATCCGGGAAGCGTGCGCAATCACAACCGGGTTCTTTTCACGACGCGCGGCCGAGACATGGGCGCGGACATCCCGCAGCCCACGGATTATGTGCACGCGCTGCGGCCGCTGCTGGACCGCTTTGGGAACGAGCGCGGGATGACGGTGATTCTGTTCACGCTGGATGAGTCGGCGTACAGCCGGGAGCTGGCACCGCTTGCGGGGCACTATCCGTGCCTACGGCTGGGCCCCGCATGGTGGTTCCACGACAGCCCTGAGGGGATGGTGCGGTATCGCGAGGCGGTCACGGAGACGGCGGGTTTCTACAACACGGTTGGTTTCAACGACGATACGCGCGCGTTTCTCTCGATTCCTGCCCGGCACGACATGGCGCGGCGTATGGACTGTGCGTTTCTGGCAAGGCTGGTTGCCGAGCACAGGCTCGCTGAGGATGAGGCGCACGAGACGGCGCAGGACCTCGCATACCACCTGGTGAAACGAGCGTACCGGCTGTGAGCGCCCCCGGCATGGCGAGCACAGCCGAGCCGTCGCGTGTGCGCATGGGGCGTGTTCGCTGGACGATATGCGCGATGCTTTTCGTCGCGACCTCGATCAACTACATGGACCGGCAGGTGATCGGGCTGCTGAAGCCGACGCTGCACCGGGAGATCGGGCTTACCGAATCGGATTTCGGCTACATCGTCGCGGCATTCCAGGTGGCGTACGCGATCGGTCTGCTGCTGGCGGGCAGATTAGTGGACCGTCTGGGATCACGCAAGGGCTACTCCCTGATTATGGGCGCGTGGAGTCTGGCGGCCATGGCGCATGCGCTGGCACGGACGGCACTGGGCTTCGGGGTGGCCCGGTTTTTTCTTGGGCTGGGTGAGGCGGGCAATTTCCCAGCGGCGATCAAGACGGTGACAGACTGGTTTCCGCAACGCGAGCGGTCCCTGGCGACAGGCATCTTCAATTCCGGCACAAATGTAGGCGCGATCCTTGCGCCCCTGGTAGTGCCTTGGGTGACGCTGCGGTTTGGGTGGCGTGCGGCGTTCCTGTCGACAGGCCTGTTCAGTCTGCTTTGGATTGTGTGGTGGTATGCGCGCTACCGCAAGCCTTCGGAGCACCTAACGCTCTCCGGCGCGGAGTTGCGGCACATACGGGCCGAGATAGCGGAGCAGGAGGAGGCCGCGCGGACACCCTGGGTGCGGCTGTTTCGGTACCCGCAGTTGTGGTCATTTGTGGTGGGGAAGTTTCTGACGGACCCGATCTGGTACTTCTATCTCTTCTGGCTGCCGGGGTTCTTCGACACCCGATTTCACCTGAGCCTGGCGCGGCTGGGCCTGCCGCTGATCTTTGTGTACAACATGTCGGCGGTGGGGAGCGTGGGCGGAGGCTGGCTGCCCTCGTGGATGCAGCGATCGGGCTGGAGCGCGGCCAAAGCCCGACTCGTAACGATGCTGCTGTGTGCTTGCATGTCCCTGCCGATGCTGCTCGCGGGCAGGGTCCAATCGGTGTGGGTGGCGATGGGCCTGCTTGGACTGGCAGCGGCGGCGCACCAGGGGTGGTCGGCAATTCTGTTTACGACCGCGTCGGATATGTTTCCGGCGAGCGCGGTTGGTTCGGTAGTCGGGATTGGGAGTATGGCCGGCTCCGTGGGAGCGGTGCTGCTCTCGATTGCCGCCGGCCGCTCGCTCGAGAGGACACATAGCTACACACCGCTGTTCGCGCTGGCCGGTTGTGTGTATGTGGTGGCGCTTGGTGTGATGCGTCTGCTGGCACCGGGCTGGCGGCGCACCGACATCTCGGCTTAGAGCCGTTTTCCGGGGCGTTCGCACGTAGAGAGCAGGCCTGACTCTGTTTCGCTTATTCAGGAACAGCTTCAGCGGCTGGCTGAGGATTCGAGTTGTGCCTGCAACTGTTCGAGCGTGCGCCCCTTTGTTTCGGGATAGACCAGCAGAACGACCAGCAGCTGCAGAGCCGTCATCGCGGCAAAGAAGTAGAACGGCGCGGCGCGGGAGCCGTGCGCGACGGCGAGCGGAAAGAGGACCGCGATGATGGCGTTCATCACCCAATGCGAGCTGCTGCCAAGGCTTTGGCCCTTGGAGCGGACACGATTGGGAAACACTTCAGAGATGTAGACCCAGATGACCGCACCCTGCGAGACGGCAAAGAAGCCGATGAACAAAACAAGGAACCAGACGACGAGGTCGAGGTGGGAGTTGGTGGAGAAGACCCACGCGACACCGAGCAGCGATACCATCGTGCCCGCGGCACCGACAAGAAGCAGGGTCTTGCGGCCAACCTTGTCAATCAGCAGCATGCCAAGAAAGGTGAACGCGAGATTGGCAAGGCCGATGTAGATGGACTGAGAAAAAGTGGAGAGGCGTGTCAGGCCCGCGTAGCCGAAGATGGTGTTGGAGTAGTACAGGATTGCATTGATACCGGAGAGCTGGTTGAAGAGACCGATCGTGACGGCAAGAAAGATCGGCAGCCGGAGTGAGCGGCGGAAGAGTGGAGCGTCTTTGGCTTCCCGGTCGAAGCTGATGGAGGCGCGAATCTCTTCGAGCTCGGATTCAGGTGCGTCGGAGCCCATGTCGCGAATGACGGAGAGTGCGTCCTCAAGGCTGTTCTGCGTGATGAGGAAGCGCGAACTCTGCGGGATCGTAAAGAGCGTAACCAGGAAGAGTACGGCGGGCACGGCAGCGATGCCGAGCTGCCATCGCCACTCGTTCATGCCGAGGTTGAGCCGGTCGATGTACCAGTTGGACAGGTACGCGACGAGAATGCCGATAACCACATTGGTCTGAAAGGTGCCGACGAGGCGGCCGCGCCAGCTGGCAGGTGCGAGCTCCGCGATATAGACCGGGCCGAGTACAGACGAACCGCCGATGCCCAGACCGCCAATGAAGCGGAAGATCATAAGCGACGGCCAGTTCCAGGCCAGCGCGGAACCGAGTGCCGAGAGGATGTACAGCCCGGCCATGATGCGCAGGGCATTGCGGCCACCCATGCGCTGGCCAAGGTTCCCACTGAGGATGCAACCGACAACCGTGCCCACCAGCGCGATGGAGACGGTGAGGCCCAGGCTCGAGGGAGAGAGTGAGAAGACCTGCTTCAGCTGTTCGTTGGTGCCGGAGATGACGACCGTGTCAAAGCCAAAGAGAAGGCCGCCGAGCGCGCCGACAACAGTGCTTCGCAGAAGTTTGGATGTGATGCGCAATGAGGCTCCTCAGCGTTCCGGTAACCGGAGATGGATTCCTGGCCTGAGCGAGAAGTGTAGAGCGCCCGGCGCGGCTTTGACCAGAGGTCTTCGTCGGATAGGATGCCGGTATGTTTCTGCTGTCGTTGCTGTTGCTGCTGCCAGACGAGGGATTGCGTAAGACGTACGCGCCGGATGATGCACGAATCAACTGTGTGGGCAGGTACGATGCGCGCGAGCCGAAGGCGATCCGCTTCGGCTATCCCGGCAGCGGATTTGTCGTGCGTTTCTCAGGAACAGCGCTGACGGCCAGGATGGACAGCGATACAGAGATGGCGGCACTGACCGTCGTCGTGGATGCGAAAGAGCCGATGACGGTCAGTGTGCCCAAAGAAGGAAGTTCCCTCCTGCTGGCGGGCAGACTTTCTCCGGGAACGCATACGGCGGAGGTCTACAAGCGGACCGAAAGCTGGCAGGGCATTCTTACGTTCCGGGGACTGCAAGTGAGCGGTTCCGGCGCTGCGCTGCTGGACGCGGCACCTCTGCCGGCGCGCAAGCTGCTCTTTGTGGGCGATTCCGTGACGTGCGGTGCGGGCATCGACAGCACTGCACGATGCGAGGCCCATCCTGCGAAGCCGTCCAACGATGGCTATCACGCGTACGGCATGGAGCTGGGCCGTCGCCTGAACGCACAGGCACAGCTGGTCTGCTACGGTGGCCGCGGTGTGCAGCGTGACTATCGCGGTCTCACGATTGGGGATGGTGTACTGAATGCACCGGACTTTCTCGATCTGGCCATTGCAACGGATGCGGTGGAGACGCGTGCGCCATGGAGCGCGAGCCGGTGGACGCCGGATGCGGTGATCGTGTCACTGGGCACCAACGACTTCAACCGGCAGAAGACGCAACCGCTGGACGGCAAGCTCTACGTGAAGGCCTGGGTAAAGCTGCTGCTGCGGATCCGCGCGGAGTACCCAGTGGCTTTCATCTTCGCGACCGAGGGCGCGATCGTGACTGATCCACTGCTGCGGCAGTATGTGCAGGAGGCCGTGACGCTCCTCGGCGATCCGCGCATCGCCTGGGTAAAGGCGAACCACTATGCGGGAGATGCATGCGATGCCCATCCCACGCGCCAGCAGCACATGCGGATCGCGGATGATCTCGAACCGGAGTTGCGCAAGGCACTCGGCTGGTGAATGCCGGCCGCTGCAGCAGGCGCGAAAGCAGCACAAAAAGAAAACGCCACCCGCGAGGGTAGCGTCGTTATGGAAGATTGTTGTGGTGGAGGCGGTGGGAGTCGAACCCACGTCCGAAACTACTGCAAACAGAGAGCCTTCATGCTTTTTCCAGTTCGATTTATCTCGTGCCCTGCACTTGGAACGGACAAAGAAATGCAGAGCACCAGCTCGATCGGTCTCGTCCTCTGCGTACGAGCAGAACACTTCGGACCAGCCCACTGTGCGACGTCCGCGGCCAGCCCGTGGGCGAAGCCAGACCGAAGACGGCTACTTAGTTAATTAAGCAGCAAGCGCGTATTGAGGTTCGGCACTTATCATTTTGTGAGCGATTACGGGTGTCCACACCCCGGCATGCCTCTCTGCCACAAGCTATCCCGTCGAAACCGTGACGCCCCCACTTTGGAGCTGGCTTCGCAGATGCACTGGGCACTGCAAAAGAACTGAGATCATTATATCGCTCTCGCGCACTGGCCATGGCTTGCGGAAGAAAGCCTGTAAGAGATCGCACATTCCAGGCATGGAAGGGGCTGTACACACAACAACTCCGGACAGAAGCCCGGTGCTGTTGTGCAAGGCCCATAGTGACTTATGCAGTTGCGCCTGAGATGGCGGGTGGCTGGTTCAGTGTGGAGGTAGGCCTGGTCGCACCAATCTGCTGAAGGATGCCAGCTTCGTCGCTGCTGCCCCAGCGTTCCGTGATTCTGCCGTTGGCATCGTATTTGGCAATCTGCATGCCGCGCGCCTTGATCTTTCTCCCGGTCGCAGGAATACCCTGGAAGGCACCTTCCTGCGTCCCCGTGATGGTGTACGCGATGGCGACATTGTCTTCGTCTGCAACCATGTGTTCGACAGCGATCTTCAGGTCCGGGAAGGCATGGCGAAACTGCGTGAAGAAGCCGATAAACCCCTCTGGTCCCTTGCCCTGATCCGGCGCCGGATCGTGATCAACCACATTCGAAGCGAAGACTTCATTTAAGACTTCCAGGTTGCCCTTGTTGATAGCCTCACCCATCTTCTTGGCGGTCGCAATGTTTGCTTCTTGGCTCATAAGTTCCTCCGCTCTGTTAGATGCGGCGATGACAGGCGATAGCGACGGTCGTGAGGGCACATGTATACTCTGCGGGCGGTGCAATCGGTTCGCCGAGCACCGGAGGGAAGGCACGATGAAGCTGGCTGGTAGCTTGTTGGCACTGGGATGGATGGCGATGACGGTGGATGCGCAGGTAACAAAGGCCGCGTTCGGCAAGATGCCCGACGGCAAGGCGGTGGAGGTATACACGCTGAAGAGCAAGGATCTGCAGGTGAAGATCATGACCTATGGCGCGCGTGTGATCTCGCTGGAGGCACCGGACAAGGCCGGCAAGCGGGCGGACGTGGTACTTGGCCATCCGGATCTGCAGGGATACCTGGCCGACAAGAAGACGTACTTCGGAGCAGTGGTCGGCCGGTATGGCAATCGCATCGCCAAGGGACAGTTCACGGTGGACGGCAAGCAGTATCAGGTGCCGGTAAACAACAACGGGCAGAGCCTGCACGGCGGCCTCCTCGGCTTTGACTCGCTGATATGGACGGCGAAGCCGATCCCCGAGGGCGTGGAAATGACGCTCGTGTCGCCGGACGGCGATCAGGGCTACCCCGGGACGCTGACGGCGCACGTGCGCTACACCCTGAAGGGCGATGCGCTGCGGCTGGACTATAGCGCGACGACGACAAAGGACACCGTGCTGAACCTGACCAACCACTCGTACTTCAACCTGACGGGTGAGGGAAGCGGGACGATCCTGGGACACACGGTGCAGATCAACGCCGACCGGTACACGCCGGTCAACAAGGTGCTGATCCCCACGGGGCAGCTGCCGCCGGTGGAGGGAACGCCGTTTGATTTCCGCTTGCCGCACGAGATTGGAGCGCGCATTGAGACTGCCGGGAACGAGCAGCTGACATTTGCAGGTGGCTACGATCACAACTGGGTGTTGAACGGCAGCAATGGTGAGATGAAGACGGCGGCGGTGGTAACCGATCCGGCCTCCGGCCGCAAGCTGACCGTGACGACGACCGAGCCGGGTGTGCAGTTCTATACCGGCAACTTTCTGGATGGAACGATCACGGGGACGGGCGGCAAGGTGTACCCGAAGCGCGGAGCGTTCTGCCTGGAAACGCAACACTTTCCGGATTCCCCGAACCATCCGGATTTTCCAACCACGTTGCTGAAGGTGGGCCAGACGATGCATTCGACGACGGTGTTCACGCTGGGAGTGGCAAAGTAAATCTGGTGCATTGGAAGCAGGAAGTAGCCGAGAAGAAAGAGGGAAGGGCCGTTCTTGTGACCGGCCCTTCTTGCGTTCAGGCCGTTCTGTAAGCCGGTCCTGTTGCGGGTTCAGGCGCTCTTCTTGGCTTTTGCGGCAGGTGTGAAAGCACCTACCGGCAGGGTCTGCCGGAGGGAGCCAATCTTCTTCCATGGATCGGTGCGGAGGCGGTCGCGCCATGTGTCGAAGTTGGGAACGGTGAAGATGGGGCGCCCGGCGGCCTCCAGTTCCTTCCATGCGAGTGGCACGCTGACGGGTACGCCGGGCCGGGAGCGCATGCTGAAGGGGGCGACGGCGGTGGCACCGCGCTCATTGCGCAGGTAGTCCAGGTAGATCTTTCCCACGCGAGCGGCCTTTGTCATTTTGCTGAGATAGAGCCTCGCATTCTCGCGTTCCATGCCGAGAACGAAGTTGCGTGCCCAGGTCTTGACCGTCTCAAAGTCGTGCTCCGGCATGATCGGAAAGACAACGTGGAGACCTTTGCCTCCGGTCGTTTTCACGAAGCTTTCCAGATGGAGTTTCTTCAGGTGAGCGCGAACGTCGTTCGCAGCGGAGGTTAGGGTTTCCCAGGGCAGCGACTCATCCGGGTCGAGATCGATGATGATGCGGTCCGGGTGCTCGAGGTCTGCGTTGTGTGAGCCCCAGGGATGAATCTCGAGCACAGACATCTGCGCGAGGCCGGCGAGCGCCTCAGCAGTGTCGAGTGTGATGTAGGGCTCGGGTACACCCGTCTTTTTATCCGGCACCATGACGGAGCCGACACCGGGCGGCAGCATGTGATTGGTATGTTTCTGGTAGAAGCAGGGTTTGCCGCTGCCCTCGGGACAGCGCACCAGGCTGAGCGGGCGGCCGGCGATGTGCGGCAGCATCTGCGGCGCGACCGCGAAAAGATAGGTTGCGAGCTGCAGTTTGGTGAGGCTGCTGGTGATGTCCAGGATCTTTGCCGGGTGGGTGAGCCGAAGGGGGGGAGCTGCCGGCTGTGCTGCTGCGGCTGGTGGCGTGCGTGCACCGTTTTCTGGCGAGGTCTTCTTTTCCTGTTCTGACCTGGCCGTCTGCGGGTCGGCGTGGCGGTCCCGCTTGGGTTGCGGCGCGGCGTTCTCGCGGCGAATCTCACGCGCGGGTTTATCCTCGCGCAGACCAAGGTAGGCGGCGTGCCGGAGCTGATTTTCTCCAGTCCAGGTGGAGAAGCGGACCTCCGCGACGAGCTCCGGGCTGAGCCAGTGTGCACCGCGCCTGCCCTCCGCGGAGATGACGGCAAAGGGAGAGGCGGTGCGGGCGAGTGGCTCCAGACGGTCGCGCAGCGTGCGGTGGGTCTTCTGGGTGAAGCCGGTGCCCGTGCGGCCGGCGTAGATGAGTTTGCCGGCACTGTCGTAGTAGCCAAGAAGCAGGGAACCGATGCCGCGCTGGCCGTTGGACAGGTCCGTGAAGCCGCCGATGACAAACTCCTGCTCATGGAGGCACTTGGATTTGACCCAGGTGGCTCCGCGCCCGCTGATATACCGTGCGTCGGCTTTCTTTGAGATGATGCCCTCGGCGTGGAGATCGCAGGCGTTCTGGAAGACGGCGTCGCCGGGCGCATCGATGTGCTCGCTGAGCCGTAGGTCCTCGGTGTCCTCGCCAACGAGTTCGCGCAGGAGCTCCTTGCGGCGTACAAGGGGCAGATCGCGGGTGCTGCGGCCATCGAGATGAAGCAGGTCGAAGACGAAGTAGGTGAGCGGGTGCGACTCGCCCTTCTCGAAGGAGGCCTGCAGCCGCGCGAAGCTGGACAGGCCGTCCTGGTCGAGCACGACAACCTCGCCGTCGAGCAGATAGCGGTCAGAGGGAATGCGGGCGAGCGCGGCTGCCACGGGCTTCATGCGATGGGTCCAGTCGAGGCCAGTGCGGGTGAGCAACTGGACTGTTTTGCCCTGCCTGCGCGCCTGGACGCGGTAGCCGTCGAGTTTCAGCTCGTGCAGCCACTCGCCACGGGTTGGAGGTGCGGTGCCCTCCTGCGCGAGTTGCGGTTTGACAAAGTCCGGAACGGATTCGGCAGGGAGGTCCTTGAGGGCTGTGGTGAGGCTGCCTGGAAGGTTGGAGGCTGCGGATGGCAGCTTCGCTATGGACTTCGTGACGGCGTTTCCCGGTGCCTTTGAGGACGCCTTCTGTCCAGCAGCCGTGCCGGTCTCTCGCCCGCTCTGGCGGTACCAGGCCTGGCCTGTGCCCGCCGTCTCTTTCGAGTTCCAGACGTGGGTCTCAGCGGCAGCAATCTCCTGGAGGGAGCGGCCGGTGACGGCGGAGTCCGGGGCCTCTTCGGTGATGCAGGGATCAGCGGGGGTGCGCTCGAGGGCGTCATGCTCCTTAATGAGCAGCCAGTTGGGCTTGCTCTCATGGGCAGCCTTGCCACCCATACGGATAAGGGTCCACTTGCCGTGCATCTTGGTGCCGTTGAGGCTGAACTTCAGGCTGCCGGTGCGGAGACCCTCGTCCACATCGTTGTGCGGCTCCCAGGTGCCCTGGTCCCACACCATCACGGTGCCGCCGCCGTACTGGCCCTTCGGGATGATGCCCTCGAAGCCGCCGTACTCGATCGGGTGATCCTCGACCTGAACGGCAAGACGCTTATCCTTCACGTTGTAACTGGGACCCTTGGCCACGGCCCAGCTCTTGAGCACGCCATTCCAGCCGAGGCGGAAGTCGTAGTGGAGCCGTGTGGCCGCATGCTTCTGGATGACAAAGGGCAGGGCTTGCGACGAGGCGCGATTGCCGGGATCGCCGCTGGGCTCCGCGGTGACGCCGAAGTCCCGCATGGAACGGTAGCGCGCGAGCTGCGCGTCCACGGCGTCTCCGGCGGGTGGCGGAACTGTTTGGGATTTCCTGGTAGCCATGAGAGTTGACCGGAGGTGAAGTCTAAGGCCCGGAGATCATAGGGCGTTAAAGTGCCGGGGCTACAATCTCCGGTCAACCTTAGAGGCCATGCGGAGCTATGCGGATTTGCGCCGAGAGGCAGACTTGGCGGAGGCGCTTCGGGTACCGGCTGATTTGGCGGGCGGCTTTTTCTCCGCCTGCACGAGGGTGGGCCCGGGCTGGCTGCTTCCTGCCGGTTTCTTTTCAGCGGCCGCGGCTTTGCGAGGCTTCGACTCGCGCTTTGGCTCTTCCGTTCTGCCGGAGTTCTGCAGACTGCTGCGCAGTGCGTCCATCAGGTTGATGACCTTCGCACGCTTTGGCTCCGGCTCGTCCTGCGGGACTGGCTGATTGTTCACCTTGGCCTCGACCAGCTCGCGCACAGCATCCTCATAGCTGTCGTGGTATTTGGAGGCATCGAACTTCGCCGTTTTCCGCTTGATAAGCTGCTCGGCGAGCTCAAGCTGATCCTGTTCGATGGCAGGCTGCTTGATGTCGCTGAAGTACTCCTGCGGTTTGCGCAGCTCATCCTGATAACGGAGGGTGTACGCCATAAGGCCCGGCTCGCTGTCATTGTCCGTGGCCTTGATGGCGAGCACGTGCTCGCGGCCGCCGAAGGCGATCTTGCCCAGGCCCACTTTTTTGGCGGCTTGCATGGCTTTGCGGACGACGGCAAAGGCCTCGGCCTGGTTGTCGCCGTCCGGCGTGACAA
>CAXTSF010000076.1:0-2696 GCA_964246865.1 uncultured Terriglobus sp. | reverse complement strand
GATCGATCTCCCGCTCATCCACAAACTGCTCGACGCTGATGGCGTGCTTGGAAGGGACGCGCAGGTTGGCGAGCTCCGAGGGCTCGATCATGACGTACTCGCCCTTGCGATACTCGTAACCCTTGACGATGTCGTCCTTGCCGACGGAGGGCACAGCTGCCTCGTCTTCCGTGGCCTGTTCGATGCTGGACTGCAGCACCTTCTGCTGGCGGACGCGCTCACCGGTGGAGCGGCTTATCTGGTGGAAGCGAATCTCGCTTTTGCTCTCCGTCGCGACGAAAAACTTAACACCAAAGGAGACCAGTGAGATTTGAATGGAACCGGACCAGTAGGGACGTGCCATCGATGCTCCTCTATGTGATGGGAGTGAGATTACACCGGAGGTAGCGAAAGATGTACGTCGTATTTCGGCGTTTTCGTAGCGCTGGCTCACGGCAGTGGCAGAGTTGCCACTGCCGTGGACGGATTGATTAAGAGGAAAGGTGCTCGCGAAGGTAGCCGTGGATGGTCTCAGCCTCTTCCGGCGAGAGCTGGAAGTTGGCTGCGGGTGCAACACCATCCACCTGCTGCGCGCTGCGTCCACCGGCGATGGCAGCGGTAACAGCGGGATTCCGCAGCGTCCATACGATGGCAACCACGCCGGCTGAGACACCGTGTGCTTCCCCGATGTGCTTCAGTAGATCGGCGAGCTTCAGGTTGCGGTCGAGCAGGGGCTGCTGGTAGTTCTTGGCACGCTTGCGGAAGTCGTTGTCCGGCAGCGCCTGAACGCGCTCGACGGTCATGCTGCCGGTGAGCAGGCCGCTCTGCATGGGCGAGTAGTTGATGACGCCAATCCCGTGGCTGAGAGTGTACGGCAGGATTTCTGCCTCCACGCTCCGATTGATCAGGGAGTAGGGCGGCTGGAGCGAGGTAATGGGAGCGATCGCCTGCGCCCGCTCCATCTGGCCCACGTTGAAGTTGGAGACGCCAATCCAGCGCACCTTTCCCTCGCGCTGCAGGTCCGCCATGGTCTGCCAGCCCTCCTCGACCTCATTGTCCGGGTTGGGCCAGTGGATCTGGTAAAGGTCGATGGTGTCGACGTTCAGACGCCGAAGCGACTCCTCGCACTCGCGCCGGATCTGCCTGAGCGTCTGCACGATCTTCCGGTCCTCACCCCAGGTCATGGCGCACTTGGTGAAGAGGTAAGGACGGTCCGCCATACCGTCCAGTGCTTTAGCCACAATCTCCTCGGAGTGGCCGAGACCATAGACGGCGGCGGTGTCAATCCAGTTCGCGCCGAGCTCGATCGAGCGACGGATGGCGGCAATGGAATCGTTGTCCTCCTGCGCACCCCAGCCGTGTTGCCAGTCGCCCCCGCCGATGGCCCAGGCACCGAAGCCGATGGGCGAGAGCTGCATGTCGCTGTTGCCGAGCCGCCGTTTGGGCGCGCTGCCGATATCAAGAGTTTGCATCTGTGAGGGTTCTCCAGGGTTGGGGTGCTAGTCGCGCACAAAGAAATCGAACTGCAGGTTGGCATCCCCGGCCTGCCGGAATCTGGCGGTAACGGCGGCGCCGGCGAGTGCCCAGGTCACGCCGGTCCAGCTGCCGGTGGTGATCCACTCACCGCGCTTCAGGCCGCCTGTGCGCGCCGAACCTTCGTTGGCCAGAAAGGCAAGAAGGCGAAGGAGGTCTGTGCCGGCCGGGTTAGAGGCTGTGCTCTCATGCCGGACACTGCCCTCGATGATGAGGGTAACGGACTCCTGGGCCCAGTCGATCTTCTGCCATTCGAGGATGGGTGGTCCGGCGACGAAGCCGCCGTGCATCTGCATGTCGGCCAGCATGCTGACCCGCGGCACGGCTTGCGGATCGACAAAAGCGGACTCGAGAATCTCGATGGCTGGATGGCACGTGCCGACGGCGGCGACGACCTCCTCGCGTGAGTAGGGTGTCGCGCGCGGCGGCAGATCCTGCGCAAGGCGAAAGGCAATCTCTGCCTCGACGCCGTGGAGGCGGTGTGTCTGGCCGCGGAACAGGGCGCCGTTCTCGCCCATCCACGGCGCCGGCATCGGCGCGAAAAAGGGCGTGGTGTCCGGACCGTGGCCCCCGACCTTCCATCCGCCACGCGGAGAGAAAGCCTCGCCCATGCGGTCCTGTATGTAGAAGGCCTCATCATCGTCGGCAGGGTACAGCTCCACCGGAAGATCGGGAAGGGGCACAGCGGTGCGGCGGGCGTTCAGCAAAGCGTTCGCTGCGTCGAGCAGGACGCTTTCACGCGCCGCAGAAAGGGAAGCCATGAGTCCTCCATGGAGAAGATGATGCGTGAAGTTGTGGCCTTGATCGCCAATCGGAAAAGGGCCAGTTAGCGTCCTATAGTAGGAAGCAGACGAGGAACAAAGGATGCACAACGAAAACGGTTCCGATTTCAAATTTGCCGAGGTTACACCGCGCGAGAAGTTTCTGAACCGGCGCAACCTGATTTTTGGCGGACTTGCCGCAGCCGGCGCGATCTATGAATGGCGTAAGAAGATGCCGCCGCTGTACACGCCCACGGTACAGGCGGCCTCAAAGCTGCCGACGGTGCCTGGCAAGTTTTCGCTCACTGGGCAGACGCTGACACCGCAGGGCAAGGCAACCACGTACAACAATTTTTATGAGTTCGGTACGGACAAGGCCGATCCCGGGCACAATGCGCACACCCTGCAGACGCGGCCGTGGAC
>CAXTSF010000075.1:0-13222 GCA_964246865.1 uncultured Terriglobus sp. | reverse complement strand
CCTCATGTTCAACGGCACCTGCAAGGAAGCCCTCAACACCTACGCCTCCGCCCTGGGCGGCTCCATCACCGGCATCATGACCTACGGTCAGGCACCCGCCGGCACACCCGTCTCGCCCGGCATGGAAGACAAAGTCATGAACGCGCAACTCGACTTCCACGGCCTGCAGATCATGGCCTCAGACGCTCCGCCCGACCGCTACGTCCCGCCCGCCGGCAACTTCGTCTCCATCGGGATTGAAACTCCCGCCGAAGCCGACCGCCTCTTCGAAACCCTCTCTGCCGGTGGGGACGTCATCATGCCCAGCCAGCGTACCTTCTGGACCGAGCGCTTCAGCATGTTCACCGACCGCTTCGGCACACCCTGGATGATCAACTGCGACCAGCCGCCCTCCGCCTGACGCACGAACACCATTCCCATAGCGAGCCACCCCGAGTCCGTCGAAGGGCTTTGCGAACCTGGATCTTCCAACCAGCCGCACCGCGTGCTCCAGGTTCGCGCAGCCACACCGGTTGCTCCGGTTCGGGTATCGCACCCGAGCCTCCATCCGCCACGGATGCGGTCCCCGCCTGAAGCCTGCCGGTACTCGCACCCTTGCCGCACCGAAGCCGCACCCGCTACAGTCAAAACACCCATGCGATTTCTCCGGATCCTCATCGCCGTCCTGGCCGTCGGCGGTGGCTACGTCTCCTATCTCGCCCTCAAGGTGCATCTGCAGGATCCCGGCGCTACCCCGCCCTGCGCCGTTACCGAACACTTCGACTGCGGTGCCGTCAACCATTCCCGCTGGTCCGTCTTCCCGCCCCGCTCCTACGACGAAGCGCCCAACAGCCCCGGCCACCTGCCCGTCGCCATCGCCGGCATCGCCGCCTATCTCATCATCATCGGCGTCGCCCTCGCGCGGCTCGACTTCCTCACCTTTGAGCTCTGCCAGGTCGGCTTCTTTCTCGCCTGCGGCCTCACCTTCATCGAGAAATACATCCTCGAAAAGTGGTGCATCTATTGCCTCTGGTCCCAGGCGATCATGGCCACTCTCTTCGCCATCTCCGCCGCCAACCTCTACCTGGCTCGCCGCACCCAGGCCCGCGAAGGCCTCAAACTCCGCGCCGTCTAAGCACCGGGATGCACAGGCAAACGCAAAGGCAAACTCGATTTGAGCATCGCGCGGCTTAAATCATCCTAGGCAGCGGGGCTGAGAAGGGACCGAGATGCAGACCGAATTTCCATGCGTCTGTCTACACCGTGAGCTGATCGCGCGAATCGACTTCTGAGGAACTGGGAAGCGTTAGCTCATCCCGATTTCATCCAGCTTCTTCTTGAGCGCGAAGCTATCCAGCGTAGCGAATGGTAATGACAGGAACAGGCTGATGCGGCGGTCCAGTGCCTGAAAGGCATGACGGAATGCCCGGTCGATCTCCTCGGGTGTTCCCTGGGCGGAAGCTGGATCGGGAATGCCCCAGTGTGCGGTCATCGGCTGACCCGGCCAAAACGGGCAGATCTCGCTGGCGGCGTTGTCGCATACGGTGAAGACAAAATGGAGATGGGGCGAGTCTGGTTTGGAGAACTCATCCCAGGATTTGCTCCTCGCGTTCGCGCTGTCGAGACCAGACTTTGCGAGCAACTGCAAAGCCTCAGGCCGCACCTCCCCGGTGGGATGGCTGCCGGCGCTGTATGCGGTAAAGTTCCTCTTTGCTTTGCTATTCATCAGGGCCTCGGCCATGATGGAACGGGCAGAGTTGCCGGTGCAGAGAAAAAGGACATTGTAGTGCGGCATGACAGCTCCTTGGCTTCGGGTCGGTGCGATGCATCGCTCTTACGCGCAGCAGGTCGGGCCGCAGCAGGTTTTAGAGGCTTCGGCTTGCGGGTTGACGGCATAAACCTTCACGCTCGCAGCCGCTGCATTCACGTCGTACTGCGAGAGAAGCTGCGTCAAGTCCTCGTGGAGCGAAGGCTCGGTGCTCAGGTTGGGTGTGCAGCAGGACTCGACCACTTGTAAGGAGCCGGTGGAATCCATGGCAGGGGAGCAGCAACCGGATTGGTTCTCGACCTTCGCGTAGGCATTCAGGTCCGCGCCGCTGTCCACAATTTCAACGTGCTCAAAGCCAGCAGCCAGCAGCCCGGCCTTGTAGGCCTCAATTTGGATCGCTCCGGCGATGCAGCCGACATAGGCCGCCATGCTCAGTGCGACGGCTTCGGGGAGTTCCTGTTTCAGGGCGATGTCACTGACGGCGACTCGTCCGCCTGGCTTGAGTACGCGGGCAATCTCGCGAAATACGGCTGGTTTGTCGGGTGCAAGATTGAGGACGCAGTTCGAGATGACGCAATCCACCGAAGCGTCTGGGAGCGGAATCCGGTCAATGGTCGATTGGTAGAACTCGACATTGCTGTAACCGCCCGCCTGGGCATTTGCGCGGGCACGCTCGATCATCGCTGTCGTCATGTCGATCCCGATAGCGCGGCCCTTCGGCCCGACTTGCTTCGCCGCCAGGAACACATCCAGGCCGCCTCCGGACCCCAGATCGACCACGACCTCACCCGGCCGCAGATGTGCGGTTGCGGTCGGATTGCCGCACGAGAGGCCCATGTTCGCCTCTGCCGGAATCGAGGTTAGCTCCTCCGCTGAATAGCCAAAGGCCTCCGCAACCGCCTGCACCCCTGCATGATCGTTGGAAAGATTACTCTCTGCTACCGCACCGTACTTCGACTTCACCGATTCCAAAAGCTGCTCTGTCATAACTGCCTCCACGCAAAAACATATCTGCAAAGGCAACTATATTTGTTGCCCTTGCATACGTCAATGCGTATAAGTAAGTTATGGCGAAAGCGGCACCGTTCAACGTGGGGCGCTTCTTCCAGGCTCTCGGAGATAACACCCGGCTACGACTGCTGAACCTCATGGGTGAGCAGGAGATTTGCGTCTGCTATTTCGTCGAAATTCTTGGCGGACCTCAGCCCAAGATCTCGCGGCACTTGGCTTACCTCCGCAGTGCCGGGATCGTCGCGGCGCGTCGCGAGGGAAAGTGGATGCACTACCGGATCGTCATGCCGCCACACATCGGAGCATCGCAGCTTCTGAAGCAGACGCTTGGCTGGCTGAAGGAAGAGAAGTCAATGCAGGCTGACCGGGCGCGGCTGACGAAGGCCTGCTGCACCCCAGCGAAATACCCGCTTCTGGACGGCGCTCCGCTGCCTGCAACGGTCCCGGAAGCCTCCTGCGAGGTCTGCTGATGTCCACAGCTCCCTATACGCAGGGGAAGATCTGCGCTCCTGCCGCTCGCAAGAAGCTCTCGTTTCTCGATCGCTTCCTGACGCTCTGGATCTTCCTCGCCATGTCGACCGGCGTTGCGGTCGGCCACTTCATCCCGTCCTCGGCGGCGTTCGTCAACCGTTTCCACACCGGCACCACGAACATACCCATCGCCATCGGACTCATCATCATGATGTTTCCGCCGCTGGCGAAGGTCCGCTACGAAAAGCTGGGCGAGGTCTTCCGCAACAAGCGCGTCCTCGGCCTGTCGCTCGTGCAGAACTGGCTCATCGGCCCAGTCCTGATGTTCCTTCTTGCCATCGTCTTCTTGAGGGGCGACCCGGCCTACATGCGCGGCCTGATCCTGATCGGCATCGCCCGCTGCATCGCTATGGTGCTGGTTTGGAATGAGCTGGCCGAGGGTGACACGGATTACGTTGCGGGATTGGTGGCCATCAACAGCGTCTTTCAGGTGCTCTTCTATAGCCTCTACGCCTGGGTATTCCTTACCGTTCTGCCGAAGTGGTTTGGCCTGCAAGGTAGCGGCGTTCTCATCGGCATCGGTCAGATCGCGAGGAGCGTCGGCCTCTACCTCGGTGTCCCGTTTGTGGCCGGCTTCCTGACTCGCTTCGCCCTCATACGGCTCAAGGGCGAGCGTTGGTATCGGACCCGCTTCATCCCGCGCATCAGCCCTCTCACGCTGGTCGCCCTGCTGTTTACCATCCTGGTCATGTTCTCGCTCAAGGGCGACCTCATCGTGCGTCTCCCCCTCGATGTGCTGAAGATTGCCGTGCCACTCCTCATCTACTTCCTCATCATGTTCCTGGTCAGCTTCTGGATGGGCAAGCGGCTGGGCGCGAATTACGCTCAGTCGGCGACGCTCTCCTTCACAGCTGCAGGCAACAATTTCGAACTGGCAATCGCCGTGGCTGTCGCCGTCTTGGGCCTGAACTCGGGAGAGGCTTTCGTCGGGGTCGTCGGGCCGCTGATCGAAGTGCCAGCCTTGATTGGGCTCGTCAATGTTGCTTTCTGGATGCGGAGGCAGTACTTCAGCCCGGAACAGCTCTCCGTTGCGATTCATCCGGTTGAGAATGCCCCTTAGCTCACTCTCCTGCATCACCCGGTCGATCCGGTCTTCAACGGCCCCCCGACCGTGTAGCGGTTGAGGAGGACGCCGGTCGGCGAAGCATAGGTACTGACAAGTGCAAAGGAGCGGGCCGGTGTGCCCTCTGTGAAGAAGCGCTTTCCCTTGCCCAGCAACACCGGATAGACGATCAGCACAACCTCATCCACAAGCCCATGCTCCAGCAGCATCGACGTCAGTGTGGAGCTGCCCCAGAGGACAAGGTCCGGTCCGTCCTGCGTCTTGAGGCGATGAACGCCATCGGCAATCTCCGGTCCAAGCCCCTCGGACGGTCCCCATGCAAGACTCTCCGGGCGGTGGGTAGCGACATATTTTCTCGCCGCATTCAGAAGGTCCGCCATCGGACCGCCCGGTGCGTTGGGCCAGTAACCCGACCAAAGGTCGTATGTGCGCCGGCCAAGCAGCAGGTCGAACTTCTCGCCGTGCGCCGCGAGCAGTGCGTCCCGTCCGGCGGGGGTCCGGTAGGGCGCAGTCCAATCGTTGTATGGGAATTCGTCCTCGCCGGAGGACTGGATCACGCCGTCCAGCGACATGTGTTCCATGATCGTGAGCTTTCTCATCGGACTCTCCGTGCAATGGGCTCTAACTTCAACTCGGGCAAGAAGAACTCCTTGGTTGCCCATGTGTCATCTCTGCGATGTGGGCATGCTCCGAAGCCCTTGGGGTACCCCACATCTCGTTTCTGCGCTGTAGGTTGCCGGAGCACTCTTCTCCTGCACAGTACACTCACCCTCATGGGTTGGCTCGAAATTCTTCCGCTCCTCCGCAGGCTTCTCCCGCTTCTCCACCAGACCGTCCCCATGCTGGAGCGGTCTATGGCCAGGGGCAACAATGCCGCCTCCGCGGGCTCATCTGCTTCCGCGGCTTCGATCGATGCCTTTCGCGCCGATTTGCAGGCCCTCGACAACGGCCATCGCATCCTGGGCGAGCAGCTCCGGCAGAACACCACCCACCTCGAAGCCCTTTCCGAACTCGTCCAGCAAAACACCCGCGTGAGCGAGGTCTACGCAACCCAGCTTCGCGAGACCGACGCCCGCCTTGCCTCGCTCACCACCTGGGTCAAAGCCGCCGCCGCCCTCAGCGCCGTCACCCTCCTCGCCATCATCGTCTGGCTCTCCATCCTCATGCATGTAGGCCGTCCCGCCTGACTCAACTTTTCACAAAGGCATGCACCTTCTGAGGACTTCGCACTCTCTGCGCGAACGCTGCACCCATGGCGTTCGGCTCCTTTCTCAACGGGCAGAGAGAAGCCTGTGCCATGCTGTCTTCATGAGATTGCCAGCCTTCCTGCTGCTGCTCGCCATGCCGGTTTCCGCTCAGCTCCGTTCCGCCAGCCCCGCCTCTCTCGAGCCGCCCGCACCCGCGCACGCCGACCTTACCGCCTACGCGAAAGGCGTTCAGATCTACAGGTGCTCGATCGGCGAGAGCAGCCCCGCCTGGGTCTTTACCGCGCCCGAAGCCACCCTCTATGAGACCGCCGCGCTCACCGGCCCCGCCGTTGGCACCCACGGCGCCGGCCCGTCCTGGCGATGGACCGACGGCAGCGCCATTCTGGGCAAACTCGTCAACAAGCAGCCATCGGCAGACCCAAAGAACATTCCTGCCCTTCTCCTCAGCACCTCCTCCGCCCCGGACACCGCTCCGTCAGGCCGCCTGAACGGGATCACCTACGTCCGCCGCTCGGAGACGGTGGGTGGCACCGCGCCCGCCAAGGGCTGCGACCCGAAACACTTCAACCAGGAGATCCGGGTACCCTACACCGCCACCTACACCTTCTACCGCTAACCTCGAAGCCTGTCCCGCTCCGGTTTGTCGCAAAGTCACTTCAAAACAGGATTGTGCATGTTCATACGGGAGGCGGGAGGCCTGAACCTGCACCCGATGCAGCGTAATCTAAACCGGTATGGGAATCACGCGGGAACAGGCGCTCGACTGCTTCGCTTCAGACGACCTCATCGGCATCGGCATGGAAGCCGACTCAGTGCGCCGCCGTCTCCATCCCGAAGGTGTCGTCAGCTACATCATTGACCGCAATATTAACTACACCAACTTCTGTACCGAGTACTGCACCTTCTGCGCCTTCTACCGCCCGCTCAAGGGCAAGATGGCTTCCGAAGGTTACATCCTCGACTTCGACACCATCTACAACAAGATCGCCCAGACCGAGGAGATGGGCGGCACCGGCGTCCTCATGCAGGGCGGCATCCATCCCGACCTGAAGATCGACTGGTTCGAGTCCCTCTTCACCGGCATCAAGCAGCGCTTTCCTCGCATCTGGCTGCATTGCCTCTCCGCCTCGGAGATCCTCGCCATCGCCGAATATTCGGAGATCAGTCTCCGCGACACCATTGCCCGCCTCCGTGACGCCGGCCTCGACAGCATCCCTGGCGGCGGCGCCGAGATCCTCGACGACGACGTCCGCAAGCGCATCGCCCGCCTGAAGTGCCGCACCGAGGACTGGGTCAGCGTGCATCGCACCGCCCACGATCTCGGCATGCGCACCACCGCCACCATGATGTTCGGCGTCGGCGAGACCATGGAGCAGCGTGTTAACCACTTCGAGGTCGTCCGGCAACTGCAGGAGGAGACCGGTGGCTTCACCGCCTTCATCCCCTGGAGCTTCCAGCCCCACAACACCGCCCTTGGCGGCCGTGGATGGGAGGAGGCCACCTCCGTCGAGTATCTGAAGACTCTCGCGATTAGCCGCATGTATCTCGACAATATCGAAAATGTGCAAAGCTCCTGGGTGACACAGGGGCTGAAGGTGCTGCAGATGGGCCTACGCTTCGGCGGCAACGACGTCGGCTCCGTCATGCTGGAGGAGAATGTCGTGCGCGCCGCCGGCACCAGCAACTGCACCACGGAAGAGGAGCTGCGCCGCATCATCCGCGACGCCGGTTTCAAGCCGGTGCAGCGCGACACGCTGTACCGCACCATGTTCCTCAATTAGCAAAGATCGTCAGGCCGGGATCGGCGGAAGCATCGTCCGGTAGAATCGGAGGGTGTTCTCCTCCGTCTCGACCCTGGCGCTGACGCTCCTGCTCGCCTCACCAGGTGGCGTTCAGCACTACTGGCGAACCCATTACGCTCAGCGAACCTTTCAGGGGATGTATCGCTGGAACAGCTTTGATGTCGCACTGCTGATCCCCTACTTCATCGTCATGGTCATCCTGGCGTTTTATGGGATTCATCGCTATCAGCTGGTGTGGCTCTATTACCGCAACCGCAAAAATACAGCGACCTCTGCAAATGCGCCGATGCACTTCAGCGAAGCCGAGCTGCCGTTCGTCACGGTACAGCTACCGATCTTCAACGAGCAATATGTTGTGGACCGCCTGATCGACGCATGCTGCAGGCTCGACTATCCGCGCGACCGGTTCGAAATCCAGCTGCTCGACGATTCCACGGACGAAACGCACGAGGTAGCGGAGCAGATCGTGCGCCGCTATGCTGCCGGCTTCAGCGATCTGTCGTCGCAGCCGATCCATTACCTGCACCGCACCGATCGCTATGGCTTTAAGGCAGGTGCGCTCGATGCGGGACTGCAAACCGCGAAGGGCGATCTGATCGCGATCTTCGACGCTGATTTTGTGCCACCGCCGGACTGGCTGCGCAAGGTCGTCCACCACTTCGCAGAGCCGGGCATCGGTATGGTGCAGACGCGGTGGACACACCTGAACCGGAACTACAGCTTTCTTACGCAGGTGGAGGCCATCCTTCTCGACGGCCACTTTGTTCTGGAGCATGGCGGCCGTTCGCGCGCGGGCGTCTTCTTCAACTTCAACGGCACCGCGGGCGCGTGGCGGCGCGTGGCCATCAGCGATGCAGGTGGATGGCAGCACGATACCCTCACTGAGGATACCGACCTAAGTTATCGGGCACAGCTGAAGGGCTGGCAGTTCAAATACCTGCAGGATGTGGAGTGCCCTGCCGAGCTACCCATCGAGATGACCGCCTTCAAGACGCAGCAGGCACGCTGGGCGAAGGGGCTGATCCAGACCGGCAAGAAGATCCTGCCGCGGGTGCTGCGAAGCGATGCACCGTTCCACATCAAGCTGGAGGCCTGGTATCACCTCACGGCAAATATCAGCTATCCGCTGATGATTGTGCTGAGCATGCTGCTCATGCCGGCGATGATCATCCGCAGTTGGCAGGGCCTATGGCAGATGCTGCTGATTGACCTGCCCCTTTTCCTGGCCAGCACCTGTTCTGTGTCGAGCTTCTATCTCGTGAGTCAGAAGGAACTGTATCCAGGCCGTTGGTACAAGACGCTGCTCTATCTGCCATGCCTGATGGCTCTGGGTGTGGGCCTGACAGTTACCAATACAAAGGCAGTGATGGAAGCGCTCTTCGGCATCCAGTCTGCCTTTGCGCGGACGCCAAAATACCGGGTTGAAAAGCGTGGCGAGAAGACGCAGGCGCAAAAGTACCGGAAGCGGCTTGGAATCGTCCCGTGGATCGAGCTCGGCATCGGATGTTACTTTGCCATCACAGTCTGGTACGCAGTCGCGAGTGAAAACTACTTCACGGTCCCGTTTCTTCTGCTGTTCGTCTTCGGCTACTGGTACACAGGTCTGCTCAGCCTGCTGCAAGGACGCTTTGACCGGTTCAGTTCACAGCGCACAGACACGATGCACGAAAAGCCATACCCGGTCGGGGTGTAACAGTGACACAGGCCATGATCTTCGAGGAGGAGCCGATCACGATTCTTGTGCCCACGCTTACGTCGCTGCTCGCGGGATATTTCGCGATCTTCACGCTGCAGGCAATCGGCATGTTTTTGACAGCGCGCTTTGCCGGCAGACAACTCATTCATGATGGATGCCTTCACTCTCGTTACTTTGCCCTGCTCATAACCACTTGGTTTGTCGCTTCTTTGGCAAGCGGGTATGTCACGACGTATCTGGCACCTTTCGCGCCTTATGGGCCACACGTGTTCTGCGCGATCATGGCATGCATCGCAGCCGCGCTCTTCTTCCGCAACGACCACGAACTGCCGACGCATCAGCCGCTCGCAGTAACCATCTCTGTGTTTGCCGTCGTGGCGGCAGGCTTTGCAGCGGGCGACTTACTAAGCCCCCACGCATAGGCAGGTTTCCCTTGAAGGTTTCACCGACCCGGCTTTCAGAAGTACAGCTGATCGAACCAAGAGTCTTTGAGGATGAACGAGGGTTCTTCTTCGAATCATTCTCGGAACGAAGCTTTAGCGCTGCCGGACTCCCCACATACTTTGCCCAGGACAATCATTCGAAATCGGTTCGCTCGGTCTTACGTGGCATTCACTATCAAGTGGAGAAGCCCCAGGGAAAGCTGGTCCGTGTAGTTCGCGGTGAGGTCTTCGATGTTGCCGTCGATCTGCGTCGAAGCTCACCCAATTTCGGAGAGTGGGCTGGTGAAATTCTGAACGATGAGAACCGCCGTATGCTTTGGATCCCACCGGGCTTCGGCCATGCCTTTCTCGTGCTGAGTGAGGCGGCGGAGTTTGTCTACAAGGCGACCGCCTTGTATGAGCCGCAACTGGAGCGGACGCTCCTATGGAATGACCCGGCACTTGGCATCGAGTGGCCTCTCAGCAGAGTACCTTCCGGCCATCCCATTCTATCTGCGAAAGACGCAACGGGAGTGACGCTGGACAGGGCGGAGGTATACGCGTGAACCCTGCGCCTTGCGGAATGCGACAGAAGCGACGAGCAAGGTAATAACCTGCCCGTCACTTCTATCACGAGAATTAGAAGCGGATACCAACCGTAATCGGGATGTACTCGCTATTCAGGCGGTTGAACGGAAAGTAATCCGTATTCGTCTTGCCGAGCTTGATCCAGTCATACCTGGCCTCAACGAACAGTCGTTCACTATTGAACTCAGACAACTTGTAGCTGAGACCGGCGCCCAGGTTAGCACCGAAGCCGTTCGCGGAATAGGAATCCACGGTCTGATTCTGGTAGTAGATTCCACCAAAATAGCCCTGAACCGCCGTTGGCAGAGTGAAGTTTGTTGTTTTGAAGTAATAGCCCACTCCACCAGTGACATAGGCGCCCACTTTGGATGAGCCCATCCTGTCCGACCCTGAAAAGTTGATGATGGGATCCACTGTGATCGAGTTGACATGAGCATTAGCGTCGAGCCCGGCGAGCGTAGCCGCCGTATTCTGCGTGAGATACTGGTTATATTGGTAGTTGATGGTTCCGCCGGTCAGGCCGAAGTGATCGTAGTGGTATTCGCCAAGCACGCCGAACATCTTGTTGAAGTTAATGCCTGCACCTGCCGCGACGTTATAGCTCGGTGTGTAGTAACGGCCCGTGTTGCCGACCGGCACCACGAGGCCCGCTCCACCGACAAACGCGATGCGTGAAGAGCCGTCTGCATTGTGCAAACGATCCTGGTAGCGTGAACGGCCGTAGGTGCGGCGGCGTGTCGGCGGCTGCAGCATGCCGGCTCCGGACGGAGCGAGACCTGCGCGCTCCTCAAGCAAGCCCTCCGGAGCGCTGCTGCTGCTGACACCCTCGCTGCGGTAGCGGTAGTCATTTGCGGGAAGATCGACAGCCATGGCGAACAAGCTGCTGGATGCAGATACAGCGGACGCTGGCTGTGCGGAGGCCGCGGCCGGCGTTGCAGGTGCTGCCGCAAAGATCGACGGTACAGATACAGAAACGGCACAGGCCAACAGCATGGCTGTGCGATATACGTGAGAATTGTTGCTGCTCATTCGGGCTCCTGGGCGGAGAAGTAACTCAGGGTGTATGACACGGCTCTCCAGCCTAAGTTGTGTGACGCTTGCGGGGCCGTTTAGGACGAAGGTCAACTCGAAATGACATGGATATGGCGAAGTTCGCAGCCGAAGAGCACGAGGCCGCCAGTGTTGGAGCGGCCTCGATGCGCTGATGTGACATGGCGGTACTAGTGGATGTCGAATTGTTCCGGGTTGAGTGCGGGATCGCTCTTCACCAGGATCGTCTTATGCGTCATCTCCTCGAGCTCCTGCAGACGCTTACCGCCACTGCTCTTCAGCTGCTTGACCACCTCGGGATGCACGCGCAGCATGACGTCGCTCTTTTCGATATGCCGGTACATGCGCCGCATCTCGATATAGATCTCGTTGGCAACGGTGATGGGCGACTTGATCATGCCGGTGCCCTCGGTGACCGGGTCCGGGATGCAGAGGGTGCGCTCCAGCGACTGCTTCACACGTTTGCGGGTCATAATGACGAGACCGAAGTCGTTGAAGGGCAGAACCTTGGATGGCGCACGGTCCGTGCGTAGCTCGTCCTCGAGTACCTGCAGCACCTTAGCGCGATTCTTGCGCTCATCCATGTCGATGAAGTCGATCACGATGATGCCGCCAAGATCGCGAAGCCGGATCTGACGCACGATCTCCGGAATCGCATCCAGGTTCGTCTTCAGAATGGTGTCTTCCAGGCGAGCCGTCTTGCCAACGTATTTGCCCGTGTTGATATCAATCGCCACCAGCGCTTCCGTCTGATTGATGACGATGGATCCGCCGGACTTCAGCCAGACTTTGGACTTGAGCGCTTTCTCGATCTCCTGGGTTACGCCGAAGTGTTCAAAGAGCGGCGTCTCCTTGGTGTAGAGCTTTACACGGCGCACCAGCGATGGTTGGAAGCGCTGCAGAAAGCGCAGGACCCGCTCATACTCCTGCTCCGTGTCGACCCAGATGGCGGAGAAGTTATCCGTGACCTGGTCGCGCAGGATGCGCTCCACAAGGTTCAGGTCGTGGTAGATGAGCGCCGGCGACTTGGAAGTTTCGGAGCGCGCCTTGATGTCGTCCCACAGATGGATGAGAAAGCGAAGATCGTTGCGCAGCTCTTCCTCGCTCGCGCCCTCGGCTGCGGTGCGCACGATGAAGCCGCCGGTCGCCTCACCCTTTTCGGAGAGCAGAATCGATTTGAGGCGACGGCGCTCCTCCTCGGAGGAGATCTTGCGTGAAACGCCCGTGTGGTTCACTGTCGGCATAAAGACGAGGAAGCGGCCAGGCAGCGCGATGTGCGAGGTAATCCGGGCGCCCTTCTTGGCGATCGGCTCCTTTGCGATCTGCACGAGGATCTCCTGGCCGGGCTTCAGCAGGTCATTGATGGCGGGCATGTCCGTGAGCTGCATGCTCTTGCGGCCACGCCCACGGTCGCCCCCACGCTCATAGCCGCGCTGACCTCCGCGGCGGTCACGGTCACGGCTACCGCGCCGGGGCTGATCGCGCCGGGCGCGCGCGTCTCCTGCGCCGGTGCCGGTGGAGGAGTCTGCAGGAGCCTCGTCCTCCACCGGTTCGCCGCCAAAATCGTCCACGGTGAAGCCACCTGCAGAAGCGCCATAGGTCTGCGATTCGTCCTCGTCCGGTTCGGTTTCGGCGGTGTCGGCACCCGCCATCTGTTGCAGTACGAACTCAAAATCAGAGGAGTCGCTGAGCGTTTCCTCCTCGTAGTCGCCCGTCTCCGACTCGTCCAGGCCAGCGACGGCGGTCTCGTACTCGTACTCGTCTCCATCAATCTCTTCGAGTTGAAGGTCGCCCTCACCGTAGGCGTGAACCTCGGGAAGGGTTTGTTCGGCCGGTTCAGCGGGTGAGTGCTCGATCGGCGCCGGCAGGGATTCCAGATCATCGAAGGCGCTGGGAGCAGCGCCTTCCTCTTCACCCGAGACAAGGGTGGGAATCCCAGGCTCGTCCTGCACGGCGACCGAAGCGGCCGGCTCAAATGTGTCGGGGTGCGAGAGCATGTCACCCGTCGCTTGAAGAGTGGTAAAGTCGTGCGCCTGCGGGGTCTCTGCGAGAGCTTCCGCAACGGTGGGTTCGGAGGCTGTATTGAGGTCGTACGTGGTTGGAT
>CAXTSF010000074.1:12372-13393 GCA_964246865.1 uncultured Terriglobus sp. | reverse complement strand
TTCCAATCGAGGAACTATGAAAAAAGGCGCAGTTGCACTCATCGGTGTCATCGTCGTGCTCGTTCTCGGTGCCGTGCTGGTGGGCGGCAGCTACGTGTCGGCCAGAAACAGCATGGCCGTCAAGAGTAATCAGGTCGATGCTGCCTTTTCCGAGATCGATGTCAACCTTCAACGTCGCGCCGACCTGATTCCCAACCTGGTCAGCACGGTCAAGGGCTACGCCAAGCAGGAGCTGGCTGTCTTCACTGCGATTGCGAATGCGCGTGCAGGCCTGATGACGGCGCGTACGCCGGATGAGAAGCTGCAGGCGAACGACCGTCTCTCCGTCGCTCTGTTGCCGCTGACACGTCTGCAGGAGACCTATCCTGACCTGAAGAGCAATGGTCAGTTCCTCCGCCTCGAAGATGAGCTCTCTGGCACAGAAAACAGAATCGCCGTCGCACGGCGCCGGTACAACGAGGCCATCCTCGACTACAACAACACGATCTCTGTGTTTCCAAACAGCCTGTGGGCCGGTATCGCCGGATTTCAGAAGCGCAACGGCTACTTCGCCGCGGATCCTGGTTCCAAGTCTGCGCCGAAGGTCGACTTCGGCAACCAATAACACCCCGGAGAGAAAAAGAAAGGGCCTCCGCATTCAGCGGAGGCCCTTTTTACAGCTCTGAGCGCCTAACGCGCGAAGGAAGCGACCGCGCTTGCCTCGTCGTCCTTGATATCGAAGACGGTATAGAGCTTCGTGATCTGCAGGAGATCGTGGACCTTCTTGGTCAGGTTCAGCAGCTTCAACTCGCCGCCCGAGTTCTTGACAGAGGTGAACGCACTCACCAGTTCACCGATGCCGGAACTGTCGATATAGCTCACATCTCCAAGGTTCAGCAGGATGCTTTTTTCGCCCTTGTTGACCAGGTCCCGGATTGCATCGCGCAGGGTTACGCTGCCCTCGCCCAGTACGATACGGCCGCTCAGGTCCACGATGGTCACGCCGTCTACCTGGCGTGTGCTCCCTTTCATGCTCAAGCGT
>CAXTSF010000074.1:8114-12362 GCA_964246865.1 uncultured Terriglobus sp. | reverse complement strand
CTCCTTCAAACATTCAAAAAGATCTGGTGCTTACTTAGAGGGGAGGCAATCAGGCTTGGGAGGCTGACCGGTGTTTAATCAACGTCAACTCCGTACCTGGGGAGAGTTGCCGAAAGTGTACCTCATCCATGAAGGCACGCATCAAGAAGACACCGCGTCCTGAGCCGCGCAGAATATTCTCCGGGGACAGTGGATCCGGCAACGCACTCGCATCGAGCCCCGGTCCCTCATCGGCGATCCGCACGATAAAGTTGACATCGTTAACCTCGAAGTTAGCCTGTACGTGCTTCTCCTGGCTATACGCGTTTCCGTGCAGCACCGCGTTCACAGTGGCCTCGCGCACAGCCATGGCAATGTTTGAGATTTCATCCTCGGAGAAGCCGACCCGTTCGGCCAGGCGTTCTGCCTCGTGCTCCACGCGGCTCACACTTTCCAGCGTCGAGGCCAGCGTCAAACTGATTCGGCTTGTTGTATCCGCCATGGTCTCCCTCGGACGTCCAAACCGCTCAGCCTTCCCTCGCAGTGTGCGTCGGCGACGGGGTATTGTCAAGCGTTTGCAGCAAGCCGTACTGTCAGCCGAAACAGGTTGAAATCGTTGTTTTGAGTAGACTGCCCATGGGGGCAGGGAAGGAGAGCCGATGAACGGAACCGCATCCAGACACACCTCTCTTTCCGCCTTGCTTGGCACTCAGGTGACAGGTGCCGGCGACCGTGCCCGCATTGCTGAGCTCCTGCTGGACGTCGCCGAGGCCAGTATGCACGTCGCCAGCGTCGTTCTGACGCCGTCAGGGCGCATGCGTGGAAACGCCACCTCTGTTGTTGCTGTGCACAACCTGCGTTTCACAGATAGCCGTCACCTTGCCCTCAGTTCCGGTGCGCGCACCTCGCAACTCGCACTCACGCCCACCACCGTGCGCCTGGAACACGATCTGCTGGACCAGCAGATTATCGACGTCGATGGTCACAAGGTTGTCCGTGTGAACGATGTCGATCTTGTTTGGGAGATGGATGGTGACCAGGCCCGCGGGCTCCGCGTGGTTGAAGTGGAGGTAGGCCTGCGCGGTGCCGTGCGGCGCCTGCTCAAAGGCCTGCCGGCCTCCGCCGTTGAGGCGGTCAGCGCAAGGTTCGCAACGCGCGTGATTCCGTGGCGTTTTGTGGACCTGATCGATCGCGATCCGGCCCGGCGTGTCCGTCTCAAGGTTGGCGGAGATCGTCTTTCCGGCATGCACCCTTCCGATATCGCCGACATTCTCGAGGAGCTTGCACCGGCCGAACGCGATGCTGTCTTCACCTCGCTTGACGAGGAAACAGCCGCAGAGGCCCGGGAGGAGGTTGAGCCCAAGCTGCAGCGCTCACTGTTGGAGGGTATGGACTCCACGCGCGTGGCGGGCATTGTGGAGGAGATGGATCCCGGAGCCGCGGCGGATCTGCTTTCGGAGCTCTCCGATGAGCGCTCCGACGCCATTTTGAAAAACATGGATTCGGAAGGCCGTGAGGAGATTCAGGAGCTGCTCGAGTTCCCGGATGACTCCGCCGCCGGCCAGATGACGACGGACTACATTGCCCTGCCCGTCGAGGCAACCGTCGGTGCCGCCATTGATGCCATGCGAGCCTATGAGGGCGATGTTGAGGTGATTACCGAGATCTATCTCGTCGATGCCGGCGGGCAACTGCGAGGTGTCGTCAATCTGGCGCGCATCGTGATGGCCGGCACCGGCGCAATGCTGCGGGAGATCAGCGAAAAGCGTGTCCACACCTGCCATGTCGAAGACCGCAGCGCCGAGGTCGCCGAACTGTTTGATAAGTACAACCTTCGCTCGCTTCCTGTGCTGGACGATCACGGTGCTCTCAGCGGTGTGATCTATGCAGAGCACGTGATCGCTGTGCTGCGGGAAAGGAGATAGGGCCGCATGCGGATCCTGTACGTCGCGCCGCTCTCGGAGCACGACTCAGCCCTTTATCGCCTGTGGGCGCTTGAAAGGGAAGGTCATCAAGCCATACCCCTCGATATCCTCTCCTACGGTCAGCGCCATCCGCTTTTGCGCAAATTCGAGTTTCGCTTCGCAAGCGGCCCGGAGGTAAGCCGGTTCAACAAAGACATCCTCGACTCAGCGCGGCAACACCAACCCGACGTGCTGTGGGCTGACAAGGCTCTCTGGATTCGCCCCGAGACCCTTGCTGCCCTCCGCGCGCTTGGGATCGCGACTGTGTCTTACATGATTGACAACTTCTTCGGCCCGCGACGAGATCCCGGTTGGCGGCTGTACGCCAAAACCGTTCCTGCCTACGATCTGCACTGCACGCAGCGGGATGTGAACGTCGAGGACTATCGCGCAGCCGGCGCTCGCGACGTTCTCAAGATTCAGACAGCCTTCGAGCCCACGATTCACTTTGCGGCAAGCGAGCCCTACAGCGACACACAACGCGACCGCGGCGTCTCTTTCCTGGGCACGCCCTACGACCGGCGCGGCGACATTCTGACGAACCTTTCTCAGGGAGGGCTGCCCGTGGTCATCTCCGGCAACCAGCGCCAGTGGCAGCGCGCTCTCGCTCCGCAAGGCTTCCGCGACCTCTATCGCGAGGGGGAGCTCTTCGGCCGGCACTATCGCGAGGCCATCTGGCGCTCCCGCATCAATCTAAGCTTCCTTACGCATTCGAACCAGGACGAATTCGCCCACAAGAGTTTCGAGATCACTGCCTGCGGCGGCTTCCTGCTGGCCGAGCGATCCGCCGGTCATCTCGCGCGCTTTGCCGAGGATGAAGAAGCGGTTTTCTTTGGCGATGAAGCCGAACTCGCCGCAAAGATCCGGCAGTATTTGCCTGATGAGTCTGCGCGCAACCGCATCGCGGCTGCCGGGCTCCGTCGCGCATGGGCCAGCGGCTACAGCAATGACGCCCAGGTCCGTCGTATCGTCCAGCGACTCGAATCGATGGTGCCGGCGGTCCAGGCTGCCGCGCAGCGTTCCGCGAAGCAGGTTGCATGCTGAATCTGCTGCGGCGATGGCGGAGCAGCGTTCTCCTGTTTCTTGCCGTTCTCGGCCCCGGCTTCATCACCGCCAACGTTGATAACGACGCTGGCGGCATCTTCACCTATTCCAACGCCGGCTCGCAATACGGCTACAGTCTGCTGTGGACCATGATTCCCATCACCCTCGCGCTTATCGTGGTGCAGGAGATGTGTGCGCGCATGGGTGCAGTTACCGGTAAGGGCCTGAGCGATCTCATCCGGGAGCAGTTTGGTCTCCGGATCACGGTCGCGCTGATGCTCCTGCTCGTGATCGTGAACTTTTACAACGTCATCACGGAGTTCATCGGCATTGCCGCATCCATGCAGCTGTTCCACATCAGCAAGTTCCTCTCGGTTCCCGCCGGCGCCGCGCTTGTCTGGGCACTCGTGGTCAAGGGCGACTACAAAGGCGTGGAGAAGATCTTTCTCTTCGCCTCTGTCGTGTACCTCTCCTACATCTTTGCCGGAGTGCTCGGCCGTCCGGACTGGCACACCGCTCTGGTAGAGACAGTAAAGCTGCCGCCGCGGTCTGTGTGGCGCAACCGTGAGTATCTCTACATGACCGTAGGCGTGATCGGCACCACCATCACGCCGTGGATGCAGTTCTATCTGCAGTCCTCTATCGTGGAAAAGGGCGTCACGATGCGGCAATACAAAGCCACCCGCCTCGATGTCATCATTGGATCTATCTTCACCGACGTCGTTGCCTGGTTCATCGTTGTCGCTTGTGCCGCCACTCTTTATGTTCACGGCATCCGGGGCATCGCCAATGTCTCCGATGCAGCAGAGGCTATGCGGCCCTTCGCCGGGCAGTACGCTTTTATCCTCTTTGCCGCCGGCCTGTTCAATGCATCGATCTTTGCCGCGTCCATTCTGCCGCTCACCACGGCCTACACGGTGTGCGAAGGCCTGGGCCTTGAGAGCGGTCTGAACCGCACCTGGAAACAGGCACCCGTCTTCTACTGGTTCTATACGCTGCTCATCGTACTCGGCGCCGGAGTGGTCCTCATCCCCAATCTGCCGCTTGTGAAGATCGCCGTGCTGTCGCAGGTACTCAACGGCATTCTGCTGCCGGTGATCATGTTCTTCATGCTCCGCCTGATCAACAACAAGGAACTCATGGGCGAACACACAAGTTCAGCTCTGTTCAATGCCGTTGCATGGACCACCGCAGGCATTGTCGCGTTGCTGTCGCTTATTTTGGTGTTTCTGCCGCCAGCCTGATGTTCCTTGGTCGTGAC
>CAXTSF010000074.1:0-8104 GCA_964246865.1 uncultured Terriglobus sp. | reverse complement strand
CTTAGAATCCAGTCATGGAGATCAAACGCGTCGGTTCGCAGGCATCGGCAAAAGGTCCATCCGAGTGGTTCACCGGTGCTGTCCGGATCGATTCGCTGTTGCAAGCGCCCGATCCGGCGCGGGTGGCCGGCGCCAGCGTGACATTTGAACCGGGAGCACGCACCGCCTGGCACACGCACCCACTCGGTCAAACACTGATCGTCACCGCGGGCTGTGGATGGGCGCAGCGGGAGGGCGGCGCCCTCGAGCAGATTCACCCCGGCGATGTGGTCTGGTTCGCACCGGGCGAGAAGCATTGGCATGGAGCGACACCGTCGACAGCCATGACGCACATTGCCATTCAGGAACGCCTGGACGGTAAGGTCGTGGAATGGATGGAGCACGTCACCGACGAGCAGTACAAGCCCTGAAGCGTGCCGCGCACCGACCGCACCGGACTACCGTTTGAAGTATCTGGGCTCCGCCCCGCTCACCCATGGATCGTAGTGCGCCGCAAAGGCGGCACGCCGTCCCAGCGCCGGGTGCGATCCAGTCCAGAACTCTATCCATTGCGGCTCGTTCGGCACCACGAAGCTGCTCTCGCCCAGCACCTGAAAGGCTCCGCGCATGGCTTCTTTGGGATCGGCCACAAGGCCATGAACCGCCTCCTGCCCGTACACATCGGCGGCATGCTCCTCCACGCGGCTCAACGCGTTCTCCAGGGGCTCCGCAAGTGCGGAGAAGGCGGTCAATGCCAGCATCAACACGGCCAGTGCACCCCAATTTGTCTGTGACGGGATGTCCCACGCAGGCCCAAATCGCCGCAGCATCCATTGCACCGCGTGGTAGCCGACAAAAAGGAAGATCAGGATGATGAGGCTGGCGGCGGCCATGCCTTTCACGATGTGATTCAGCACATAGTGGCCAGACTCATGCGCAAAGATGGCCAGCACTTCATCTGGCGTGCCGTTTTTCAGGGACGTATCCCAGACCACAACTCGTTTCGACGAGCCGAATCCTGTTACGTACGCATTCATGGTCGTGACCTTCTCGGAGGCCTTCATCAGGAACATGCGCTCTGGTGGAATCGCCATATGGCCGCGCAGCGCTACCCCCTGCAGCCGTTCCACCAGTGCGGGATTTGTCTTTGCCAGCGGCTCGAATGTGTTAAACAGCGGATCGATCACATAGGGCGTCACGAAGATGCCGAACACCATGATGGGCAGGCTCGCGCACCAGAACACGAACCACCAGCGCCGCGGGAACTTCCGGATCAAGAAAAAAAGCAGCATAACCAGAAGACCGCCGATCGCCCAGTTGAGCAGAAGGCCCTTCGCCTGGTCACCGAGCCAGCCCGGCCATCGCTGCACGGAGAGTCCATAGCGTAGCGAGAGCGCGTGGCCATACACACCGAGCGGCAGATCCAGCAGCGCCGTCGTCAGCAGAAGCAGAAAGACGAAGCTGTAGCCCTGCAGCCAGCGGTTGCCGAACCGCTCCACCGACCAGCGGCAATACCGGGCGACGATGCCGAGGCTCAGCAAGAGAAGAAGCTGGACAGCACCCCAGACAACGCCGCTGAAGTGCAGCATGTTCCGCACCTGCTGCAGGTGTTGCGCCTTTGCCAGCGCCTCCGGACGCAGTGCAAAGGAAGGAAGATTGCCGTCTGGCGGAGAGGTGTCCATTTCGTGCTGCGCCGCTGCATTCGCGGCCGCCTCCGCCGCCGTTGTGGAGGCGTAGAGCGGCGTCGCAAGCACGGCCAACAAGCCGGCAATCCCAAAGAGGCGGCAGAGCCGCAGTGTCACTCCGTGCATTGAGTCCTCACGCCTTGCCATGCCCATTCTGGAGAGAACACAGCGAGGTCCATTTGCCTGCGCCAGGCTGCAGCCTGGTCCTCTCAGTCACTTTTGCGCACTGTCCTCCAGAGGCACGTGCAATGTGCCGTCCGCCAAATCGCGGATCAGTCCCAGGTCTGCTGCAAGGAAATCGAAGCGAGGCAGCTCCACGAAGTTTGCCCAGCGGATTTCCTTGAAGATTCGGTTGTCCAGATCGCCGGAGAAGCTTCGCACAGTGAAGAACTGCAGGTCGACCGCGCTTCCATTCCGGTAGTTGTGCCGAATGCGCGCCACCGTTGCGCCGATCTGCGCATCGATCCCGAGCTCCTCGTTCAACTCGCGCCGGAGCGCCTCCTCCGGCCCCTCACCCGGCTCGATCTTCCCACCCGGGAATTCCCATTTCAACGCCATCGGCTGATCGGATTTCCGTTGGCAGATCAGCACCTCTTCCCCGCCAAGCTCGGTTCCACGCAGGATCAGGGCAGCCACGACCAGCCGCACCGTACGCGGCCCGCCACCGTTCCTGCCCCGGTCTTCGTGCAGCTTGCGTATCTCCGGCCTCACCTTCCCACGAGTGTAGACGTTCGGCCGCCCGCTCTGTAGCGAATTAGCTGCCGGATGCCGCCCTGCTGGCAGCCGGGTAGTAAACCGGCCAGCCCCGCTCCGCACTTAATTGCGCCAGGGCTGGACTCGGATTTATTGGGAACGGCTGCCTTGCCATTGCCAGCATGGCTGCGTCATGCACGCTGTTGCCGAAGACCGCGTCCGGTGCGTGCACGCCCACGCGCCGCAGGGCCTCGGCCTTACCCTCATCCGAGGGCACATCGAGCAACTCCTCCGCAATAACACCGTTTCGAACGGCGACACACGCAGCCAGCACCCGGTCCGGCGCGATGCCCAGGCGGACCACACCCTCCTCAATCATCCACTGATTCGTGGAGCTCACGGCCCAGACCTCCACGCCGGAGTGCTTCAGCTCCAGCACCAGGGCCACCATCTCGGGAAAGAGATGTGGCTGCACATGCTCCTGAAAGTAGTGCCGCGCACTCTCCCGCAGCACGGACTCCGGCAGCCCTGCATAGATTTGCACCATCTCACCGCAGATCGGGATCTCGCCCACCTCGCCGCGGTGGTAAGCAGCGTGCCGCGCTCGGATCCGGGCTGCGGCGGCCGAGCTGAGCACACCCCTTTCAATCGTCCACTCCATAAATCCCGAACCGGCGTCACCGGGCCAAAGTGTGCCGTCGTAGTCGAATACGACCGTCGTCGGTGCCAACTGCCGCACTGTCCGGTAGAGATCCTCCACCGTCATCTCGCGCCCCTTTGTGCGCGAGGACTCACCCAAATGTGTCATCGCTCCATCATCGCAGCCTGCGTCTCCCGGTGAAACTTCCCGTGACCGTTCGCATCCTAAAGGTGGCGCTAATTTTAGCGGCGGTAACGTGGGCAGGCTACCGGAAGGGATAACAAGACAATGGCATGTCAGTTCGTGACAGAAGTGAATGACGACGATTTCGAACAGCAGGTGCTGAAGAGTACGCAGCCCGTGCTCGTGGATTTTTGGGCAACCTGGTGCGGTCCCTGCCGCGCGCTTGCGCCGGTGGTGGATCAGGTCGCAACCGAGTACAACGGCCGGCTCAAGGTCATGAAGATGGACGTTGACCGCAACAATGCCACTCCTGGACGCTACGGCATTCGTGGCATTCCAGCCTTGCTCATCTTCAAGGACGGCAAGGTTGCCGATCAGATCGTTGGCTACGTGCCCAAGGACACCATCGATAAGACCGTATCAAAGGTCCTGTCCCAGACCACCTCGAACGTAACGGCCTAAACAGGCGGTTCATCACGCAACGGCTCGGGCCTCTCGCTCGAGCCGTTGCCGCTTCTGCGATTACACTCTCCCTATGCTCGAATGGGCGCTCTTCCGTCTTCTCACGGTAGCCCTCCTCATCCTCGCGACTGCCTTCTTTGTAGCCGCGGAGTTCGCGATTGTTTCTGTCCGGGAGACCCGGCTGGAGCACCTGCTCGCCCTTGGAACGCCAGGTGCCCGCGCTGCTCTCCGCCTCAAGCAGGAGATCGACGATTTCCTTGCCGCGAACCAGCTCGGCGTCACCCTGTGCTCGCTTGCGCTTGGCTGGCTTGGCGAGGGTGCCGTCGCGGAGATCGTTGAGCGGTTCCTCACCTCATTTGCACGCCGGCACACATCCCTTTTTGTGCAACAGCATAGTCATGTGTATGCGCACGCGATCGGGATCACCGTTGCATTTGCCGGGATCACCTACCTCGAGGTGCTTCTTGGTGAGCAGGTTCCCAAGTCACTCGCCCTGCAGCGGGCCGAGCGCATCGCCATTGCCGTCGCTCCTCCCATGGACGTCTTTATCCGCATTACGCGGCCCGCGGTCCGGCTCCTAAAGCGGTCTACCGCGCTGGTTCTCAGCGCCTTTCGTGTGCCGCTCCGTGCGGAAGGCGCCGAGGTTCACTCGCCGGAGGAGCTGAAGCTGGTTGCCAGCGCCACCAGCAGGAGTGGCCTGTTGCCCGCGTTCCAGGAGCAGATCATCCATCGCGCCATCGATCTCAATCACGTCACCACTCGCGAGATCATGACCCCGCGCGGCCGCATCTTCTGCCTGCCCGCGGACATGCCCGTCGACCTCGCATCGGCACGCATCATTGAGGAGCAGCACTCCCGCGTGCCTGTCTACGATCCAGCTGTGGGCACCGAGGAGATCGTCGGTGTTGTCTACTCCAAGGACATCTCCCGCCTGATGCACTTCCGGGGAGACAGCCGTCTGCCGGTGGCTTACTCCGGCGGCAGCCTCCAACTTCGCAGCATCATGCGGGACATACTCGTTGTCCCCGAAACAAAGCTCGCTGTCGATCTCATCCGCGAGTTCCAGGAGCGCCGCCGTCAGATTGCCATCGTTGTCGATGAGTTTGGATCGACCGTAGGTCTCGTCACCGCCGAGGACGCGATCGAACAGGTGGTGGGCGAACTGAACGACGAATTCGACACAGGTGCCCGCATCCTGCCCGCATCCCACAATACCGGCAGCGTGGATCTGGATGGCACTGTTACACTTCGCGATCTGACGACGCAACTGCAGTGGCATTTTCCGCGCGAGCCGGGCATCGAAACGCTCGCCGGATTCCTGCTCACGCAGCTCGGTCATCTTCCTGAGCGGGGCGAATCCATTACCCATGGCGGCCGCCGCTTCACCGTGCTGGAGCTGCAAGGCCGCCGCATCAGCCGCGTACGTGTGGACCAGAGTGTCAAGCCCCATTCCGAAGGTGTCGCTTCCACGGCGGCCGGTCCTGCTAACGAGGTTAACCATGAGGCCAGGCTGGCTCTCAGGCTGTCCGCATGAGCCGCTTTCTACCCTTTGGAAGACGCCTCCTGCTCACCCTTCCTGTTCTGTGGATCGTCGTCTCCCTCGTCTTCCTGCTCATCCATCTCGTTCCTGGCGATCCCGTCGCCCAGATGCTTGGTGAGGGTGCCAGCGCCGCCGACCTGGACGCTCTACGCCACAGCTATGGCTTCGACCTGCCTCTCGGGACGCAATACCTGCATTACTGGCAGGGTCTGCTGCACGGCAGCCTGGGCAGCTCGCTTCGGCTGCACGATTCGGTCACGCACCTCATCGCAGCACGGTACCCATACACACTCACGCTCTCGCTCAGCTCGCTCGCGCTCGCTATTCTGCTCGCCGTCCCGGCGGGTGTCACCTCGGCGCTGCATCACGATCGTTGGCCGGATCGCCTGATCGGCACGATCTCTCTGTTTGGTCTCTCTTTTCCGAACTTCGCGCTCGGCCCTATTCTGATCCTCATTCTCTCCATTGCTTTTGGATGGCTGCCCGTCTCCGGTGCCGGTACCGGCCCTGTGTATAGCCCGGACGCGCTGTTCCACCTCATCCTGCCCGCGCTCACACTCGGGCTCTCCCTTGCCGCCATTCTCACCCGCATGGTGCGCACCTCGATGCTGGAGCAGCTGGGGCAGGACTACATCCGCACCGCCCGCGCCAAAGGTCTCCCGGAGCGTGCCGTCGTCTACCGCCACGCACTCCGGAACGCACTGATTCCGGTGGTTACCGTCATCGGTCTCCAGTTTGGCTCCCTGCTGGCCGGGGCCATTGTGACGGAGACGATCTTCTCCTGGCCGGGCATCGGACGGCTGACCATAGCAGCAATCTCCAATCGTGACTATGCCCTGGTGCAGGGATGTACCCTCGCCATCGGCGTCACTTATCTTGGAGCTAACCTTTTGACGGATATGGCCTATGCCGTCGTTCAACCCCGTATCCGGTGATCACCGCGAAATCTGGGGATTGCCTCAGAACCGCCTCAGGAGCTTACTTTTGCGCGCACACCGCCTTCGGAGCCGCCCCGCAGCGATCCTGCTGTCAACAGCAGCCCTCGTTCTCTGCTCAGCTCTCGCCATGCGCGCGCAGGAAGGCCGTCGCCGGCTCGACACACCGGGCACCGTTCCGCATGACCCGCCCCGGCCACGTCTTGGCGTGCGTGGGCTCACCGAGCCCGACGAGCCGGCCTACCCGGAACCTGCCGCCACCAACTATCACGACGCCAAGTACAAGCTCACCTTCCACGTGCCAGCAGGCTGGAACTTCGAACGGCATGACGGCGTGCTCTCGAACTTTGGCGTCGACACCCGTGCAACTCGGCGCAATCTGGATGTCCGCGGCGTCGCTGCTCTCAACTACAACCCCTATCCCGTTTCAACCTTCGCCAGCGCCAACTTTTACTACTCGGTCCTGCCGCACGCCAATCCGCAAACCTGCGCCGACCAGGCCAGCAGCGGCCACGTCACACCGCTTGGCGAGGCTCAGGTCGACGGCATCTCGTTCCGTCACGGCCGGGATCAGCATGGCCACGTCTGCACCGAATCCAGGGACGAGGTTTTTACCACCCTCCGTGGGAAAAGCTGCCTGCGCTTCGATCTCGTGGTCAATACCTTCTGCTCGGAAACCAGCGGTGCCATGGAGATCAGCCCCAACCAGCTCCGGGATGTGGACTCACGGCTGGCTGCCATACTCGGTTCTGTCCACTTCGAGCAAAACTGACGCACAAAAAGATTCGGAGGTATTTGCCACAGAGAGATCTGCATCGCAGCCCAGCCCCACATCAGAACAGCGCAGGGGGACATCGGATGCGACTCTTGGATTTGTTTGCGATCGTCATTGTCGGTTTACTGGTAGGCAATGAGCTGGCCGTGTCGGCGTTCATGAATCCGCCGATCTGGAAGCACAACGATCGTACACAGGCGACGGCTCTGGCCCAGTCGCTTGGCTCGGTGATGCCGGGCCTGTATGCCCTTTGCTTCGTCCTGCTGCTGACTGAGGCATGGCTGCACCGGCATGCAACTGCCGGTGGCTTCGCGATCGTTGCCGCTTCTCTCTGGCTGGCGATCCTCATCTACACGGTCACACTGCTGGTTCCGCTGAACAATCGCCTCGCGAAGACGCCCGCGAGCGACACTGCTTTCGATTGGCTCTCGACGCACCGGCAGTGGGACCAGCGCCACCGCATCCGCATCGCACTGCTCACCTTGGCCTTCGTTCTGCTCACCTGGTCCGCGCTCGCCCGCTGATCGATCGGCCAGCGAACAGGAATAGTAGACCTGTCCTCCTCAAACGGGGAGCCGCAGCATCTCAACGCTGATCTCGTCCGAGCCGAAGCTCAGGATGGCCATGCCGACCGGCAGGCGAAAGCGCCTCGGACCGATGCTGCCCGGATTGAGATACAGCACGCCCCGCGCAGTCCGCTGTTCCTGCCGGTGTGAGTGCCCGTACACGACGGCATGCACTCCCGCTGACACAGGATCCATCTCCAGATCCACCAGCGCATGCACCAGATAGAACAGCTTTCCGCCAATCTCAACCATCTCCGTCGCGGGAAGGTCGCGCAGCGGCAGTTGTGTGTCCACGTTGCCGCGAATCGCCGTAACCGGAGCAATCTCCGCCAGCTGTGTCAGGATCTTCGCATCTCCCACGTCTCCTGCGTGCAGGATATGCTGCACACCTTCTAACGCAGTCATCGCCTCGGCGCGCAGAAGCCCATGCGTATCCGAGATCACGCCCACCCGCAACCACTTTTCCGCAGCGCCGGAATCCATCTCACCCATACTCACTTAGGTTCAGCCAGTCCCGTGCACGATGCCTCGCGGCGGATAATCGAGGAGCAATGCAAGTACCCCTGTTCCCGCAGTCCGGTTCCGGCCCGCAGCTTGTGCGCGAGTACGTCGACTATCTCCGGATTGAGCGCGGTCTGCGCCCGCT
>CAXTSF010000073.1:11098-13635 GCA_964246865.1 uncultured Terriglobus sp. | reverse complement strand
AGATCTCCGCAGCGGAGCCAGGGCGGGCAGCCGAGGCAGTGCGGACGGCCGAGGTGGGCCATGCGGCGGAGCCAACATCCGATGGGCAGCGATCGCTCGTGCGGGCGCTCGGGCTCAAGATTGGCCGGATCGTGATCGACCCGGGCCACGGCGGCCACGACAGTGGAACCCTAGGCGTGGGCGGCATCATGGAAAAGGACGTGGTGCTGGACGTCGGGCTGCGCCTGGGCAAGCTGCTGCATGAGCATCTGGGTGCCGAGATCATCTACACGCGCACAGACGACACGTTTATCCCGCTGGAAACGCGGACGGCCATCGCCAACAAGGCGGAGGCGGACCTGTTTATCAGCATCCATGCGAACAGCTCCGGCGACGAGACGGCCCGCGGCGTTGAGACGTATTACCTCAACTTCACCTCGCAGCCGGATGCGCTGGACGTGGCTGCGCGCGAGAATGCCGTCAGCGACCAGTCGGTCCATCAACTGGCAGATCTGGTGAAGAAGATCACGCTCAAGGACAAGATCGACGAGTCGCGCGAGTTCGCCGCGGACGTGGAGAAGTCTCTTTATGACGGGTTGAAGCGCGGTAACACCGGTCTGAAAGACCGGGGTGTGAAGAAGGCTCCCTTCGTGGTGCTGATCGGGGCCAACATGCCGTCGATCCTGACGGAGATCAGCTTTGTGACGAACGGCCATGATGCCGCACAGCTTGGCCATGGCGAATATCGTGAGCGTGTGGCGGAGTCCATCTATAAAGGGATCGCGCGCTATACCAGCGGCCTGAGTGGCGTGCGTGTGGCCGAGGCGAGCCGAGGGCCGGCTGGAGCGCACTAGGCTAGGCTTACGCCGCCGCGGATGGCCGCTACCGGTTGCGGCGAAGTGGTAGTCTCACCGGTATGCAGCCTCGTTCTCTTACGCTTGCGGTTGTTCTTGTGTCGTCCGCACTGCTGGCGCAGGGCGCGCCGCAACCCATTGCGCCGCTGCATCAGGCTGCGACCACGCTGGCAGTGCAGCCGACGCCGTTGCTTCCCGATCACTTTGGCGAGTGGCAGGCGTCGGCTCCAGAGCCGAACTCCCTGGTGCCGGATCCCGCCATCCAGAAGGAGCTCGGCGTCCAGCGCACGGACGGCAAGCGCTATACCTCCGGTGGGAATGAAGCCGTGATCCAGGCCACGCAGATGATCGATTCGACGGGTGCCTACAGCGCCTTTACGCTGCTGCGCACGCCGGAGATGCGGCCCTGCGCGGGTGGCAACAGCCTGGGCAATGACTGCGCTGTTTCCTCGGGCAAGCTGCTGTTCTGGTCGGGCAACACGGTGGTGAGCATCGCACCGGCGGGATCGCGGGCCGTGGCGGCGAGTGCCTTCGGCGGCCTGCTCGGCTTCCTGCCGAAGCCGCTCGGCGCAAAAGGCGCACAGCCGCTGCTGCCGACGCGTGAGCCCGGCAATGGACTGCAGAGTGAGAGTGTTCGCTACGCGGTTGGCCCGGCCACGTACACGGCGGGCGGCGGCGAGATCCCGGCCGGCGTCATCGACTTCAATAAGTCTCCAGAGATTCTGACGGCCCACTACGCCGGCCGGGGTGGCCACGGCGTGCTCACCACCATCCTGTATCCCACGCCGACCATCGCGGGAGACCGTCTGCGCGCACTGCAGACGGCGATCGACTCGCACAGCCTGCCGCCGGCGTTCCTTGCGGGTGAGCCACGCGGTGTGCGCTCCGGCCCCATCGTTGCGATTGCGAGTGACGGCTTCACGGCGAAGCAGGCAGAGCAACTGGCGGGTGCGGTGCGGTACGAGGCGAAGGTGAGCTGGAACAAGCCAGAGATCTACATCGATCAGATGAAGGTGCCCCAGGCGGCCAGTGTGATGGTAAAGATTCTGTTCTTCGTCGGCTTTCTTACGATGGCGGCATTGATCCTCGGCATCTTTTTCGGCGGCGGACGCGCCCTGGTCCGGGGTCTGCGCGGGAAGCCGCTCTCGTCGCTTGAGGACATGGAGATCATCCGCCTCGATATTCCCCGGAGATAGGCGGAACGGTACCAGAGCGAATATCCAGCGAAAACCAGATGTTTCCATGGCGATGCATGCAACAAAGTAACTTGTTTGCTATGAAAGAGTTGCGATTCTCCTTGACACCGTGGCGAGGTGAATCATATGCTGACGCCAGAAAGTTCTGATGGCTTTGCCTCCGTCTGAACTATTCTCCCTGAAGGAAAAGCCACCCTGTTGCCGGGTGGCTTTTCTCTTTCCGTCGGTACTGCGAAGAGGTCCTTCGCGGCACAGATTGAGATCAAATCCCTGAGCTTTGCGCTGAGCGCGACGGACGAGCGGACAAGGCCGTCGGCGGCACGAGCAGATGCAGTTTTGCATGCCGTTCCTGTCTGCGAGAAACGACGGCAGCGGTCGCGCCCCATGCTGCACCTTCGGGAGAACTGCTATAAAATCGCGAAGAGGCCGACGTAGCTCAGTTGGTAGAGCAGCTGATTCGTAATCAGCAGGTCAACGGTTCAAGTCCGTTCGTCGGCTCCACACTTTC
>CAXTSF010000073.1:5047-10998 GCA_964246865.1 uncultured Terriglobus sp. | reverse complement strand
TCTCGAGATCGAGTGCTCCCCCAAACGGTTCGCGAAGATGAACTCAAGAGGAAGCGACTTTTAGGATTACAGCAGCAGATAGCATGTCTTACTTATACGGTCCGATCCTTGCGCGACGGCATGTTCAAACTCCGAGACTTGCTTTCAGCTTTGCGCTTTACAACGAAGAACGTTATACAGGTTTGGAAGCGAACAGCCGTGATCTCGTATTGGACGCGGATTTCAGCATCATGCCGTCCGGTTTGCACAAGGAGATTCTTTTCGAGGACTCACTCTTTTGCTCCATGGCGGTCGACGGTCCGTACAAACGGAACTTCTTACTGACTTAGTACCTTGCTGGGAAGCAGAGCCCGCCTGTTTCCGGAAGACACAAAGATGAGAGCTGACACGATGACCACCGCCTTTCCGGCCCTCAAACGTATCCTTAAGACATCACCATGGCCATCATCATTCATTCAGCGGAAACCCCGGCCGACATCTCCGCAGTTCGCGAGCTCTTTCGCGAGTACGCTGTATGGCTCGGTATCGACCTCACCTTTCAGAACTTTCGGGCGGAACTCGCCAGCCTACCCGATCTTTATGCTCCGCCGGCCGGTTGCCTGCTCCTCGCCACCCAAGAGGATGGATCGTTCGTCGGATGCGTTGGCGTCCGCCCTCTCGACTCGGCGCGCACCTGCGAGATGAAGCGGCTCTACCTCCGCGAAACCGCACGCGGTACCGGGATCGGCTACGCCCTTGTCACAGCCGCCGTCGCGTTCGCTGAATCCACCGGCCTCTACTCCGAAATGCTGCTCGACACCTTGCCCCGGCTCGCTGCCGCTGTCTCCATGTTTCAAAGAAGCGGCTTTGAACCTATCCCGTCCTATTACGCCAACCCTGTCTTCGGTGCCCTCTTCTTCCGCAAGGAACTCAATCTATGTCACAGGCAGCTTACGTGAGCGACCGGGGCAAGCCGTCGTGACGACAGCGATGACTGCGTACGCGATTGCATAGATCGACCAGGGCGTTTGCTGGGCGCTTCTCGGCAGACCAAGTTAGAATATTCGAGCGGAGTGAAGACAAGCGAATTATGTCTACGCTGAAAAGTCGAGATTTGCCTGCAGCAGGATATACAGCTATCTCGTAATCTAAGCCATACTGTAACGAGGCTGACTAAGGATTCTGCGAAGACATCGTGTACGACTCCGGCGATTCGAATCAAACCTGACTGGCAGGAATGTATCTATAGCTTAGCCTACATCGGAGCTTTGGCGATGATGCGGAGTAGATCTAGCTTCTAGTCATGGGTGATCTTAGAATAGGATCAGGAGCAACTCAACGCTGAAAGTTTCAGCGCTGGATCCAGCGCAGCTCTCAAGTTGATTTTCCGCGTAGTTTCAAAACTAATGATGTGGTAGACGCCATTGACGTCGGTATCGCTGCAAAAAGTCAGTCAAAATGAATCGCGTTATGGCCAGCGGAACGCGCGCGTGATGCGGCTCCAGAATCAGAGACGCCCAATTGCATGGCACGAAAAGCTTGTGACACCCACATGCGATGAAGCTCTGCAGCGCCTCCGGATTTGAAGTGATCGGACCGAAGGCAACGCAGCTGGCCGGTTCGCCGTTGACGAGAGCAAACAGAAGCGCGCCGAGCGGCGGCACGGAGTGCGATTCAAAGCCGGTGTTACCTCTTCCTGATTGGACTCTACATGCTGAGGCCTACCCGCTCATTCCGCCACTCGCTTCTGCGCAAATAGCCAAGCCTTCCGGTCCCTCACCGCGCTCACGCGTGCCTGGGTCAGGCTAAGCCGTTTGATGATTTACCAGAAATATGTCTTCGCAACCTCGACTTTCATCGGCGTATAACCGACGACAGTGATGCGCAGGACGGCCTGCATGTTTTTGTCTTCCCAGCCCGGGGGTGCGGAGCGCAGCAGTTCATTCATCTTTTCGGGTGAACTGATAAATTCTGCACCGGCCTGCGTGCCATAGGACCCGATGCCGCCGATTACCAGCGCGGGACCGCCGGTACTACTGTGCAGCACGCGGGAGATTAGGGCGAAATCTTCGGTCGGCTCACCATGGTTGTCCGCGCCGATTGTCCAGCGCTGAGCTGGGTTCGCCCGGACCACGATGCTGGTACCGTCGCGGAAACTCAACGGAAGCGGATCGGTGGTCGCCAGCGTCCAGTGGTTGTTAAAGCCGCCAATGAAGACCGCCGGCGCATTTCGCAGTTCGCTCATGGACAGATCACTGCCAGAGCGCAGCACGAACTGCTGCGTCCAGCCCTTAAGCAGCGACGCTATCTGCACGGAGGCGGCTAGGTCGCCGGTGGTGATGAAGGTGTTCTCCACCGCTACTAGGTCATCGCTGCGGATCGCCGCACCCTTGGGGAGATTAGGGAAGAACTCCGGGCCGTTTTGCCGATTCAGTCCGTGCTCTTGCCGGTAACGCTCCAGGTACCCCGGGGTAAACCGGTAGGCTACGTTGGTGCCGGTATAAATCAGCACCGGTTCATGCCGCTGCAAGACCGGTGCCCAGAAGCGCGACTGCGCTGTCGTTCGGTTGGTCCAAAACCGAAGGGCAAGCGTGAGGAAGCAGAGCACGGCAATCGCGATCACAGCGCCAACCCAGCGGAAGACGACGGGCCAAGCGCGCGGCAAAGGCTCTGTCCGCAGAGTGTTCTGCGACACGGCCACCTGTTCGACCTGCTGCTCGGGCGGCTGTCCCTGAAGCGCACCGGCCGCTTCGGGGACTGCGGCAGCCGGTCCTTTCGGCAGCTGCGGAAGAGCCGCGATACGAAAGTTTGCCCGGTAGGCTCCGGGCTTCAACTCGATGTGAAGCGGGCGGGGCTTCTCCGCCTGGTAGAACTGCGCCAGGCGCTTGCGGACGTCGGTGGCCCGCATGCGTACAACTGGATCTTCAGCGGTGTCGTAGTCGGGCGAGCGGCCGAAGACCTCTATACCCACAATGCGTTCGCGCAGGTCTGATTCATGACCGGCGAGCGAATGCTCCACGATGTAGTGCAGCAGATCGCGGCACTGCCGGCTTGTTCGGAATGGCTGGCTCTGCAGGATTTGTTCGAGTTCTTTGCGTATCTCAGCTGTGTCCGTGCCGCTGTGCGGCAGGTCGACTATCTCGTCCGGTTGCGTTTCCAGTGTGCGCATTTTCCAAACAGCCCAGCGTCGTCGCGAAATTACCGGTAGTATACGCCCACATTACCCCTATAAACACTGCACGAATTAGACCGGCCCTGGCGGCTACCGTAGGTTTCGTTGACAGCGGTATGCGCGCGCAAGCTCCATATGTGAGTTCCCGAGACAGACCGCGACTCAAGCGGACTGCCGCACGTTGAACTTGTTCTACCCACTGGAGGCTGTTGTGCCGCAACGATTTTTCCGAAATCTCCCAAGTTCGTCTTCCAAGCTTCTACTTCGCGGAGTTCTGGGCGCTGCCCCGGTCATGCTGGCTGCAATGCTCAGCAACCCGCTGCTGGCGCAGGACCAGACCAGCTCTTCGTCGTTGAACGGCACCGTCATGGACCCGAGCGGTGCGGTGCTGCCCGGTGCGCAGGTCACCCTCACTGGCACCGCCAACGGCGTCGTTCGCAGCTTCACCACGGGTAGCAGCGGCGAGTACACCTTCCGGCTTGTACCGCCCGGCAGCTACACCCTCAAGGTGAGCGCCAGTGGATTCAACGCTTATCAGCAGGAAGGCATCGTGCTGACTTCAGGCCAGGGCGCCACGCAGCCCGTAAACTTGGGCGTGAGCAACGGTGGCGGTGAGACGGTGACGGTCACCAGTGAGGCTCCACTGGTGAATCTTGACAATGCGAATCTTTCAGCCGACATCTCCTCCAAGCAGGTAGTGGAACTGCCGCTGAATCTGCGTAACGTCTACGGCCTCGCTGTGCTGAACTCCTCCGTGCAGAACACCACCGAGCAGCAGCGGCTGAATGGCGGCGGTTCCCAGGGCACAGCCGACCAGGACATCTCCTTCCTCAATTTTGGTGGCGGTTTCTTCGGCACCTCGGCCTACCTGCTAGATGGCATCTGGGATACGGCGTCCGACTGGGGCGCAGTCGTTTATTCGCCGTCAGTCGACAGCGTAGACGAGTTCAAAATCCAGACAAACTCCTTTACTGCGCAGTACGGCTTCAGTACCGGCAACGTAATTAACGTGACAACAAAGAGTGGCACAAACAACCTGCACGGCTCGGCTTTTGAGTTTCTTCGCAATGACAAGCTGGATGCCAACTTCTATTTCGACAACTTCTACGGCAATCCCCGGCAGAAGCTGCGCCGGAACCAGTTTGGCGCGTCCGCAGGCGCTCCGATCGTGATTCCGGGACTGTACAACGGCCACGACAAGACCTTCATCTTCGGCCTCTATGAGGGTCTTCGCCAGAGCACGCCCGCGAACATCACTGGAACCGTGCCGACGGCAGCCTTCCGTACAGGCGACTTTTCCGCCCTGTTAGGCGCTCCGCTGACCGACTCGGCAACAGGTGCACCCGTCACGGACGCTCTTGGCCGCCCCATCCGCGCCTACCAGATTTATGACCCATACTCGGCCCATCCCGTCGTCGCGGGCCAGGTAGACCCCGGCACGGGCTTGGTCGCCGTCCGTTCCGGGTACGTGCGCAACCCATTCGCGAACAACGTGATTCCGCAAAACCGGTTCGATGCTGTGGGAGCGAAACTGGCCAGCTTTTATCCCAATCCGGTGAACGCGGCCTTAGCGAACAACTTCTCCGCGGCTGCGTCCGCTCCGGCGAGCGCGGATGAGTATCTGATCCGCGTCGATCACAACATCTCTCAGAACACCCGCGTCTTTGGGCGGTGGGCACAAAAGCGCGAGTTCAAAACGAATGAACCTGCCTACTATGGCGCGAACAACATCGCCGGCCCCGGCAACATCCGGCCGAACAACCGGTTCAGTGCGGTGGCCGGTGCCAGCCACGTCTTCACCCCAACTTTCACCGCCAGCGGAAATATCGGCCTGAGCCGCTGGGCAGAGGGCGGCATCGCGCAGGGCTACCCTTTCGTCAACACGTCAATCGGCTTGCCTGCATCACTGGACGCCGCGTCCAAGACCTTTCCGATTGTGAACGTGTCAAGTGAGCTGTCGCTCGGCCCAACACAGGGGTCGGAGGGCACCGGCTACCGCAACGTTGGCAGTGTGTCCATCGACTTCGTGAAGACTGCGGGCCGGCACAATCTGTCGTTCGGCTACTTTGGGGCCATTCTGCAGAACAATGGGAACAGCATCCCGACGACCAGCTTCACCGTCGACAACGGCCTGACCTCCGGTTTCACCAATGCGACCAGCACGGACAGCCGCTCGGGCTACGGTTTCGCTTCGCTGCTTCTGGGCGCAGCCTCTGGCGGCAACACATCCAGCAACTTCAATGCGGCGGTTACCAAGCATTACAACGGCTTCTATACAGAAGACGACTGGAAGGCGACCGAGAATCTAACCTTTAATTTGGGCCTGCGCTACGAGTGGCAGGGCGCGCCGACAGAGCGCCATGATCGCCAGGCTCATTTCGACTACAACGCGATCAACCCCATCAGCTCGCAGGTGGGTCTGCAACTGCCCGGCGAAGTCGTTTACGCCAACAGCAATCAACGCGGCATTTACAGCACCAGCTACACAAACGTCGCACCACGCTTCGGCTTCTCTGAGCGGGTGACCAGCAAGCTCGTACTGCGTGGCGGCTATGGCATCTTCTTCTCGCCGCAGTGGTTCGGCGGCGGGTACAACCCGGGATTCAGCCAGTCGACCAGCTATTCCGGCACGTCGAACAATGGCATCACGGTGACGCCGATCAGCAACGCATTCTCCTCCGGCCTGCTTTCACCGGTAGGCAACAGCCGCGGCGCTCTGCAGGACGTGGGCCAGGGAACGACGGGCATTCCCCTCAGCCGCCGCTCGCCCTACGTGCAAACTTACTCATTGGGGCTGCAG
>CAXTSF010000073.1:1218-5037 GCA_964246865.1 uncultured Terriglobus sp. | reverse complement strand
CTCCTGCTTAGCTCGTTCAACCACACGCAGCTCAATCCGTCGTTCTATTCGCTCGGCAGCTCGCTTGACGATCAGGTGGCCAATCCCTTCTATGGCCATATCACATCGAGCTCGTGCGGTCTGGACCAGCCGACCATCTCACGCGGCCATCTGCTCTCGCCCTACCCGCAGTTCTGTAATGTGAGCGAGCCGCAGTCGCCGGTCGGATTCTCCATCTACAACGCGCTGCAGGCGGACTACAATCACCGCTTCCACAAGGGCCTGAACCTGCTGGTGTCGTACACGTATTCCAAGTTCCTGGACAACGTGTCAGGCACGAACAATTGGGCCTACACGGGCGACCAGGGCCCGCAGAACTACTACGACCTGACATCGGAGAAGTCGGTGGACGGCAGTGACATTCCGCACAGCCTGGTGGTCAACTATATCTATGAATTGCCAATCGGCCGTGGGCGCACCGTAGGCAAGGACCTGAACCGCAAGGTCGACGCGGTAGTGGGCGGGTGGCAGATTTCCGGTGTCACCAGCCTCAAGTCGGGCTTTCCCCTGGGCATCAACGGCAGCAGCGGCACCAACCTGTATGGCGCCAACCAACGGCCAAATATCGTTGGCAACATTCACGCTGGACCGCAGAACATCAATCATTGGTTCAACACGGCGGCTTTCCAGCAGGTGCCTACGGGCAGCTACACCTTCGGCAACGCACCACGCTTCCTTTCTACGCTGCGCTCGCCCGGCTACCAGAACTTTGACGCCTCTGCGCAGAAATACTTCAACTTCAGCGAGCAAATTCGGCTGCAGTTCCGTGCAGAGTTCTTCAATGCGCTAAACCGCGCAAACTTCTATGCACCGAGCATCTACCTTACGGATCCGAGCTTCGGAACGATCCGGCAATCATTTGCGCCGCGTGACATCCAGTTTGCTCTGAAACTGTATTGGTGATTGCGACCATGCACCGAATTTCTCACCGACGGCGTGCCGGCAGCTTACTGCTGCCGGCATTGCTGTGCGCAGGCATGATCGCGTCAGCAACCTGCGCCACCCTCGCACAGGGCGCACCCCCACGGCAAGCAAAGGCAGCTCAGGCCAGCAACCGGCAGCCGGCACACGCAATCAGCCCGGCCCTGGAACAGATTCTTGACGCAGCACAGACGGCACAGAACGCCTCGCAATTTACTGAAGCAGCCGCGCTATACGCAAAGGCTACGAAGCTAGAGCCAAACCTTGCAGAACTTTGGGCAAATCGCGGCCTGATGGAACATCTAGCCGGCCAGCCGCAGACGGCGCTGGCCAGCTTTCAACGCGCTCTGAAGCTGAGATCGGAGCTCTTCACACCGCTTCTCTTTTCCGCGCAGGACCAGATTGCGCTAAACAAACCGGAGCTTGCGCTGCCTCTGCTGGACCGCGCCGCCGCTCTGCAACCGCAGAATCCGGACGTGGCGCTCTCGCGTGCCCATGCCGAGGCTGCGCTTGGCAGGCACCGGGAGGAAGCAGCCGCATACGGGATAGTCACTCAATTGCAGCCCCAGAACGCAGCAGCATGGTTCGGCTTGGCCGTCGCTTCTCTCAACAGCATCGACATCGACGGCGCGGCATTAGCGCGCAGCCATGCCCATTCAGTTTGGGCGCAGGCGCTCTATGCCGATGAACTGCTGACCCAGGGTCGTCTGACGGAGGGCACGAAGCTCTACACACTCCTAGCCGCCAGTGCGGCACCACAAGACCGCTGCAAACTGCTGCGCATGCTTGACTACCGCGAAAGCAACGACCTCGCCACGCTTGCGCCAGAGGCGAAAGCCGCGTTGAAGGATGCATTGCATGCCGACCCTGACGTTTGCCGATGCGACAAAACCTTCAGCACCGCAGCCTGCGCCTACCTGGCCGGCGATCCGCTCGCAAATCCTAGGCTGGCCGCCGAGTCGCCTGTTTCCACCGAGCCCGAAGTCCTTTACTGGTCCATCAAATCGAGCGAACGCCGAGCGGTGCTGGCGCTTTCCCGCTTTCAGGATCTTTCGCCACAAAGCCCCGTTACGTTTGACCTGACCGGCGATCTTTACCGCCGTCAGTCCATCCCGGACCGCGCTCTCGCCGAATACGGAAAGGCTCTCGCCATTGACCCTCACGACCCAGCAGCTCTTCTCGGCAGCGCCGCTGCCTCCCTTTCGGAAAACCACTCCGACGAGGCACTGACATTTGCGAAACGTGGTTTAGCAGACCGGCCTAATGACCCCAAAATGAACCTGGCCGCGGCGGAAGCCCTTGTCTCGCAACATCACTTTGACGAAGCAAAGCCGCACCTAGCGCTATGTCTTCGCAGCTCGGGCGATCCAGCCGCTTTTGCCCACGCACTCATGGGCCGAGTCGCCGCAGCGAATGGTGAAACAGAAACGGCCATCCGCGAACTTCGCCTTGGCCTCTCCACCGACCAGGACGGCAGCCTGCATTACCAACTCTTTCGCCTCCTTCGCAAGACGGGCGACGTCGCCGGAGCAAATGCGGCGGAGGCGCAAGCACGTGCGTTGGTCCAGCAACGCATGGAACACGCCACCACTGCCATTCAGAATATGCAGGAAGCATCGCCAAACTAGTTCTAAACAAACTTCAACGGAATTGAGCAGACTTCTATGTCTTTGTGGGAAAGGGTGCTGTGCCGCTACAGCGATTCCAAATTCGCCTTCCGCGCTGCTAGCAGGTTGCCGCTGTACATAGGAATTTTGCTTGCAGTGAGCTTCTTCGAGAAGGGCAGCATGGCATCCTCTCTCGCACGGCTTCCGCCAGAGGTCACTTCGTCGCACTTCGTGGTGGCTGTCAACGGTCATCGCACGCCTGTACTGCACGCGGCCAGCAGCTACTACCTGCTCAACTTCGATGTGGCCGGACCAGTTGTCCTGTCCGTCACCTCGGACGACCCGCATTTCTGGGATCGTGGCGTGGAGGTGCAGCCAATGCGGCACGGCATACGCCCGGTACGGCACGGGGCCACTATCAGTTTCCCGATCCCCGGCCCCATCAAGCTCAGCATCTCGCGGCCGGGCGAGCACTTTGCCGAATCGGAGATGCTCTTTCTTTTCGCCAATGTACGCACGCGCGCGATTCACGCACACGAGCCAGGCCTTCGCTACTACGGGCCGGGAGTGCATCGCGAAAACATTGACGCGCACAGCGGAGATCGTATCTATCTCGCACCGGGTGCTGTCGTTTTCGGCTCCCTGAACCTATGGCAGGTACAGGATGTGCGCATCTTCGGTACAGGCACGATCATCTATGACGGCCCGCAGGATCCGCATAGCGACGAAGGCTGGATGACCAAGCCGAACTGGCACTGCATCGTAATGAAGGAGGCGCGGAACATCGAGATTGACGGCATCACCTGCATCACGCGCAGTCGCAGCTGGCAGGTGCAGATGAAGGACTCGCGCCACATCGGTCTTTACAACGTGAAGATCATCGGCGGCAACTCGAACAACGCCAATCAGGACGGGATCGACTGGCTGGGCGGTGGCGATGCCACCATCGCGAACAGCTTCTTTCGCGCTTCGGACGACGTCTTTGCCATGTACGGCAACTGGGACGGCTATGAGCCCGAGGTCTTGAAGAGGCCTGGTCCGGATGTGACCAACATCGACATCTCCGACACAGTCGCATCCACAAGCATCTCGAACACCGTACGCCTGGGCTGGCCGGGGAAGACCTTCAACAGCGCGCATTTCCACATGCACGACATGGACGTGATCCACACCGGCTTCGGCGCGTGTAAGGTCCCTTTTGCCTTCTTCGAATTGTGGGCCGACCCGGATGGCCGCGGCCAGCACACCGATC
>CAXTSF010000073.1:0-1208 GCA_964246865.1 uncultured Terriglobus sp. | reverse complement strand
CCAGCGTTCACTACATCCGCCGTGATGACTGGTACGCGCTCTTCCAGATCCGACAGCCCGCGCCGCAGATCCGCGACATTCGCTTTCAGGATGTCTGGGCGATGGACGGTCCGGCGATGCTGCCGCCTGTGCTGAAAGGCGATGTGAATGGAGTGCAGTTGCGGGGAGTTGACTTAGCCGGCGTTGCCCAGGCGAAAACGAGTGTAGAGCAGGGTGCGCTACCACCGGCAGTCTTGGCAGCCACGGTCGCCGCCGGCTATCACTACACACCGGGCATCCTGCAACCGCATCAGCCGATCATCTTTACTACCGATGCAGGGCAGGAGGAAGGTGTTACCCTTGAATGGTTCTTTGGCGATGGCAGCCGAGCCAGCGGACGGAGTGTCACGCATCGCTTTCCAGATGCAGAGGGCACGCTGCTGGACGGATCGGGCCGCTTCCGAGTACTGCTGCATGCACGCAACCGCAGTGGCGATCAGGCGTGGAGTAGCCAGTCCATCGTGCTGCAAGCACCTGAACGTACAAAGGTCGTGCTAAATGCAACAAGGGATATGAGGGAGTACCAAACCAGCTTCGACGTACCCAAAGACGGCGGCTACACCTTCACTGTGCTTACCAGCCAGACTGCTGCTTTCGCCATCGACGGCCGGAACTGGGCGTTGTCGCCTCGCTCTCAACCACAAGTGTGCGGTGCCATTGGGAATGCCGTACAAGAGACACGTCAGAGTGCGGTTTTACAAAAGGGTCGTCATAGCCTCCGCATCATGCGAGACGGCTCACAGGAGAACGCCGCACTTGCCGATGGAACCTCAAGTCCTCAGCCGGTTGTGCTGTGGGAGGGCCCGAGCGTACCCCGGCAAGTATTGAAGTGAAAGACGGGATCGGTCACCCTCTAGTAAGGAGTCGATCACGATCAGTGCTGCACCGAATGGAGTGGCTTACTCGGCAGGTCACTTAGAAGACGACCGCATTACGCGCTACCCGTCGCCATGGCAGTCTCTCTTGAACCACGTTCACTGGTGAGAAGCCGAGTTGAGGGCCCCGATGTCGCGGCTCGATTGTGATGATGGGGCGCGCGAGTCAAAGGGTGGGGAAGACGCACTGTTTGATCACCAGCACCAGCCCGACTACTACGCATACACGCTGGATCTGCCCATGGTGCGGGAGCCGGGTGGACAGAAAGCAATTTACTGTTCAGCGGCACCAAT
>CAXTSF010000072.1:0-13933 GCA_964246865.1 uncultured Terriglobus sp. | reverse complement strand
TGCTGCTCCGGTTCTGCATGGTAAGCATGCCATCTGCCTTGCTGAGCACCAGGGCGGAGCCGCCGGTGCTCCACTGTGCGGAATGGCCGTCCTCCTGCATGTCAATGTGTGTCGACGGATCGGCAACCGGTCGTTTGCCGGTCGCCAGCAAAATGGGCGAGGGAGCAGGTTGATGCAGCTCTTCCAGCATCGCGCGGTACTCCTGCGACGTTGAGTAAGGCCGAGACTCCTGCGCGCTCGTGCGATCCGCCGCACCACCAAGCAGAAGGAGCAATGCCATGGAACGCAGCGCATTGCGGGCACAATACAGCACGCAGGCGCTGCCGGTGGACGTGACTCGTTTTCTGCTTGCGGGGATGTGCACCGGGTCAATGTACACCGGAGCCGCTCTGCGCTGCTCGGTCGAATGCTTACGTCAGACCACATCAGCCTCCCGCATGGAGATTGGCTGCCGGTAAACTCCTGACGTACCATCGGTGCGAGGCGCAGGGCCATGGCCAGGGCAGCAACGGCAGATCGCGGGTGGGTTGTGCAAATGTGCTCACCTCGGCTGGGTGGCCCGGCGACCGTATGGCTGATGGCAATCCTGCTGCCGTTCGCCATCGCGGTGCCCTCTTCTGCATCTCCAGCTTCACCAGAGCCGTCACCACAGCAGGTAACGACATCCGCTACCGTCGCCGGGCAGGTGCTGGATAGCGACGGAAGCGCCGTGAGCGGGGCACGCGTAACGCTTGTGTCTCCAGGCGAAGGGAAGTATGTCGCGGAGGCAGATGCAGCCGGCCGCTTCTCTCTGCGGGTGCCGGACAGAGAGCACTATCTGCTTCGCGCAGACACGAAGGATGGACGCACCGGCACACTTACGCTGGATGCGGACGCCAGTAGAAACAGCGTGCGTCTCCTCGTTCGCAACAGGGCGGCAGAGCCGGTCGCCGCGACGAGTCCGCCCGTTTCCGGGCAGCCACTCGAGTTCTCTGACAAACCAAACTTTACCGTGGCAGGCGTAACCGACTGGACAGCTGTTGGCGGCCACGGTGCGGACACGACTCTGCGCGCGAGTGAGGCGCTTGCGCACGGAGCCGCAACGTTGCCGGCGGCGGCGCAAGCTGAAAGAACAAACCAGAATGAGCTCCTGGCGGAGGAGGCGAGGTTGCGCGCGGCCCTTGCCGCCAGTCCCGAGAGCCTTGCCGCCAATCGGGCCCTCGGCGCCTTCTACTTACGCGAGTCTCGCTACTCACTAGCGCTGCCGCCCTTGAAGACGGCCAGCCTGCGAGCCGGTGCGGATGCCGGAGATGACTATGCCCTGGCCCAGGCGTGTCGCGGGGCCGGCGATCCTGCCGAGGCACGGAGGCATGTGGTGCAGGCCCTCGCCAGGGCAGACCGGCCGGAGTTCCATCGGCTTCTGGGTGAACTGGATGAACGCCTGGGAGATGCCCTGGCGTCCGTGCATGAGCTCCAGCGAGCGGCGCAGATGGATCCTAGCGAGCAGAATTACTTCGCCTGGGGATCGGAACTGCTCGAACACCGGGCAATTTGGGAGGCCGTGACCGTGTTCGACAAGGGCGCGCAAGCGCATCCGCGATCATCACGGCTGAAGGCCGGTGCCGGCGCAGCACTCTTTGCCGGTGCCCGCTATGGCGCGGCTGCGGAGCGGCTGTGCGCCGCGTCGGATCTCGCGCCGGAGAACCTGGAGATCTACCGGCTCATCGGGAGCGCGGCAATCGCCGCCCCGGCGGCCGATCCCTGCGTGCGCACAAGGCTCGAGCGCTTCCTGCAGCAGCAGCCGCGCAACGCAGACGCGCCCTACTTCCTCGCCATGCTCATGGAGGCGGAACCGGTAGAGCAGGAACGCGCGGTTGCGCTCTTCAGGCAGGCGGCAACGCTTGATCCGCGCTATGCCATGGCGTACCTCCAACTCGGAATCATCGCTTTCCGGAATCGCCGGTATGCCGAGGCGATCGATCTCTATCGGCAGGCCACGAGCGCCGACCCGAAGCTCGCTGAGGCGCACTACCGCCTCGGTGTGGCGTATGACCGCACTGGACAGGCCACCGCGGCGAAGCAGGAGTTCGCACTGCACGAACAGCTGAAGAAAGCAGATGCCGACGGCGTGGAGCAGCAGCGCCGTCAGGTGAAGCAGTTTCTCGTGACGGCACAGGCGGCGACAGCGAAGCCCTGATGCGTCAGCGACGCGCACCCTTCTCCGGCGGGACGATGCCGTCCCCTTCGCGAATGGTAAGAATCTGGTTGGCGCGCACATGCGTGAATCGCTCAACCTTGCGCGTAGTCGGCCAGACTACCCGGATCTCATCCACGGTCTGCGCCTTCCCGATGCCGAAGTGCAGGCGCAGGTCGTCCTGAGACATGACACTTGTGCCGCTGTGTACCTCATCCATCTGCGTGTGCTGGCCAACGGTGACATAGGTGCGGGCACCGATCGCCGTTCGATTGCACCGTGTGCCGATCAGCTTCAGCTTGATCCAGTTCTGCCCACTGCCGCCCACGTTGTGAAGCAGCGAAGGCGCGTCATTCATGTTCAGCACGAGGGCGTCCACGCCACCATCGTTGTCGTAGTCGCCAAAGGCCGCGCCGCGACTGGAAAAATGTGCGGCTATGCCGGGACCCATCTCTGCTGAGACATCCTTGAAGCGCCCATTGCCCAGGTTGCGATAGACGAGCCTCGGATTCTTATACGTCTGACCGATGCCGTAGCCATCGATCTCCGGATACACGTGCCCGTTCACCTGCATGATGTCTTTCCAGCCATCATTGTCATAGTCGATGAAGCCGCAGCCCCACGCGACATAGTTGCTGTTCACTCCCGTGCCCGCGGGAAAGGTGACATCGGTGTAACTCCCGCCGCCGTCATCGTGGTAAAGGTTCACCGTGTCGTCCGCGAAATTGGTCTTGAAGATATCGAAATTTCCGTCGCAGTCGTAGTCCGCGACCGCGACACCCATGCCCGCCTGCTCATGGCCGCCCTCGCTGTAGGCGCAACCTGCGCCGACCGCTATGTCCGTGAAGGTGCCGTCATGATTGTTTTTGAACAGCATGCTCGGCTGTGAGTCGACGGCGACGTAGATGTCCGGCCAGCCATCGTTGTCGAAGTCGTACGAGACCGCCGTGATGGAGTAGCGCGGACCTGGCTTGAGGATGCCGGATCTCTGCGACACATCCGTGAAGGTCCCATCACCGTTATTGCGATACAGAAGGTTGGTATCGCCGGGCAGTCCACGCGGCCCGCACAGGATAGGCACGCCCTTCCATTGACAAAAGTGCGTGTCGCCGGCCGGCGGAATCTTCGCCGGATTCAGCTGGACGTAGTTGCACACAAAGAGATCCAGATTCCCGTCGCGGTCGTAGTCGAGAAAGGTGCAGCCGGCGCCCCAGCGAACTCTGTCCTGCAGCAGTCCAGCCTTTTGCGTAACATCGGTAAAGGTGCCATTCCCGTTGTTACGGAACAGGCGATTCTGCCCCCAGAAGCAGCAGAAAAGATCGTCAAAGCCATCGTTGTTGTAGTCCCCGACGCAAACACCTGTTTGCCAGCCCGTGATACCGAGTCCGGAATGTTGCGTGACATCCGTGAAGGTGCCGTCGCGGTTGTTTTTGTATAGATGCGAAGTCGGCGCGCTGCCCGCCGGCCAGTGTGCGTCCAGCCGGTTGCCGTTGGTGAGGTAGATATCCAGCCAGCCGTCATGGTCGTAATCGAAGAAGGCGACGCCACTACCCTTCGCTTCAATGATGGAACGCTTATGATCGACGCCGCCCCACACGTTGACCGCGGTAATTCCGGCACGCTGAGCCACGTCGACGAACTGCACGGGAGGCGATATCTTCGGTGCCGGTGCTTTGATTGCCTGCAGCAGCGCCGAATCTCTCCACCGCCATAAAGGTGCCGCGAGCGCCTCAGTGAGAGCGCTGCCAAGCATAAAGGCCGATGAGCCGAGAAATCGCCGGCGCGGGAGCAGCATACCGCGCGATTATACGAGCGCGGCGCGATACCTTTGCGTAGGTCAGGGTGCGGCGTCCAGCGCCGAGAGGCCCTGCTTCGCCATGGCGCTCTCCGGCCGGAGCCGCAGCAGGCGTTGCAGGGCCTCACGCGCCTTCGGCCTGTCTTGCTGCAGCAGATAGAGCCGGGCGAGATTTGCATACGACTGCTCAAACTCCGGCGAAAGCCGCATGCAGGTCTGAAACTGCTGCTCGGCCTTTGCGTAGTCATGCTGCTGTACATACAGCACGCCCAGGTTGTTGAGCGCCTCGGGGTAGTCCGGCCGCAGTGCGACGGCGCGTTGCAGGTATTCGGCCGCGGACACGGCCTCACCCCCCTGGGCCTTCAGCATGCCGAGGCTGTAATTCGCTTCAGGGTCGTCAGGCTGCAAGGCAAGGGCACGTGCCAGATAGTCCTGTGCTTCCGGTAGTGCCTGCTGGTGACGGTAGACGTTGCCCAGATTCAACAGTGCCGTGGGATACGCGGGCCGCAGCGAAAGCGACTTCTGGAAGCTGCGGATCGCCTCATCGTCGCGGCCCTCCTGCGCCGCCATCATGCCGAGGTTGTTCCATGCCTCGGGATAATCGGGCTTCAACGAAAGGGTCCGTTGCAGGTACTCACGCGACCTGGCGAAATTGTTTCTGCGGAGTTCGAGTGTGCCCAGATTGTAGTGGGCCTCCGCATCGTCCGGCCGTCTGGCGATGACCTGCTGAAAAGACTCGGCTGCCTGATCAAGATAGCCGTGCTGAAACATTGCGACGCCGTACGTAAAGTCGTTGCGCTGAAACTCCCCCTGATGCAGCGTGCCCGGGAATGGCAGTCCTTTCTGCATCCGCTCCGCGACGGTCAGGGGAATCGCCTGGGCATCCCGCAGCACATCCCCGGCCGTCGTTGAGCCCTGGTACAGCTTGACGATCATGCCCTCACGGTCAAGCAGAAAGGTGGAAGGAACCACCATGTCAGCCCGGCGATCAAAAAGGTACCGGACGATGATGTTGTAGACACCCAGGATTTCGCCGGTTGCAAGGAGGACCGGACACGATAGCCGTGATTGCTGTGCGGCGCGGCGCACGTCACCGGCATGCTCCGGGCCGTCCACGTTAATTGCAATCACGTTGATGCGTTGCACCAGACGGGCAGCCTCCTTCGCCAAACGTGCGATCTGATCCTGTCCTGGTGCGGCAAGCGACCAGAAGCACAGGGCGGTGGCACGGCCGCGCGAGGCCTCAAGCGAGTGCGCTGTCCCGGCGAGATCCGGCAGCGTGAACGCCGGAGCTCTCAGCGGATCGAGAAGCCACGTCTCCACAGCCGTGGGCATCTCTTCCTGGCGGCCGAGAGCGGCTTTCGCCGGGGTATACGCAGGCGCAATAGGCAGGAAGGGCTTCGCGTGGAAGAGGGCATCGCCCTCCACCAGGTCTACTCGGTGATTCCGTGGAATGCCCTTGAATTCCTGCGTGACTCCGCTCGGCCAACGTACCGTCGCCTGCGCCTCTCCCCCACCTCTGCCCAGGCCGAAATGCAACTCCTTCGTGTGCTGCGCAAGAAAGCCGGAGCCGGCCACAACATAGCGGGTCTGGCGAAGATCGCCGGAGGCGAGCGTAACCGCGGCTCCGATGGCATCGCGGTTGCTCTTCGTTCCGCGGAGCCGCAGGATCACCGAGTCGCCGATGTCCTCCATGGCGTTGCGCAGGATACGGAGTTGCGGTGCCGTGCGATTTTTCACGATGACCTCAGGCCGGCCATCGCCGTCCAGATCGGCAAGCGCGAAGGAGCGCGCATCATCGAGGAAGTCCATACCAACCGGCCCGGAGATTTCGCAGAAGCTGCCGTCGCCATTGTTGGCGAGCAGCACATTGCGTTCATGGCCGCTCCAGGAGCGGTCGCCGCGAATCAGTTCGTTCAGCGCGTTCCAGCCTCGTTCGTAGGCCAGGGACGGGGTTGCGTCATCAGGAGATTTGCCAACCACCTGTCGCCAGAAGAAGCTGCCCAGATCGATTGCCGGCTTCGCCGCATTCGCATCGGCGCAGGCTGTTTGGGGTGCGGTGATGTACCCGTTCGCGATGTAGAGATCCTGATGGCCGTCCTGGTCAAAATCCCACAGGTCGGAGCACCAGGCCCATCGGCCCACATCGGCACCGGCCTGCACAGCCACGTTCTCAAAGGTGCCGTCGCCGCGGTTGCGGTAGAGCGCATTGCCGCTCGCGTGCCGCCGGTACAGTTCGCTCTGCCTCTCGGGTGTGTGTGGATGAAACTGCGCCTGTTGCGACACCCGCTGCCCGGCCGCAGACCACATGTTCGCCACGTACAGATCGGGGCGGCCGTCGTTGTTCACGTCCGCCCAGGCGGCGCTCATGCCCGCGCCCACATCCTCGACGTGAGCCTCGGTGGACACAGGATGGAAGGTGCCGTCACCGCGGCTCCGGTACAGATTGTTGCGACCAAAATCATTGACGACGTAGAGGTCTGGGGCGGTATTGCCTCCGGACTCACCCCAGGCGCAGGCAAAGCTGTAGCGGTCGTTCTCGGCATTGAGGCCTGCGGCCTCTGTTCGATCGAGAAACGTGCCATCTCCCTGGTTCCCCATCAGAAAGTTTGGAGGTCCATTGCGTGCATCGAAGTAGGGCGTCGGATAGTGATACTGGTCAAGGCCGAGATAGTAGCTGTAAAGGCAAAAATAGATGTCCAGCCTGCCGTCACGGTCGTAGTCCGCGATGGCTGCGTGCGTGAAGGTTCCCTGTGGCGGCTTTGCGAAACGAAACGCATCCGGCTTCCGGGTGAATGTGCCGTCACCGTTGTTCAGCAAGAGCAGGGGACCACTGCCGCAGACCACGAGTAGATCCTGTAGACCGGAGTTGCGCAAATCCGCAAAAAGGGCGCATGCCGTGTTGTCCAGAACGCCGACGCCTGCCCGCTCGGTCACATCCTCCAGGGTGCCATCGCCCCGGTTGCGGTAGAGCCGGTTCGGCAGACCGGCCGGTTGCGAGACATACAGGTCATCCCGTCCATCGTTGTCGTAGTCACCGGCGGCGACGCCGTTGTTGCCGTACACGTCGATGCCGCACGCCACGTCGAGCACAGTACGCCAGTGGTCGGCGCCGCGCCCGAGCTGCGCGGACCAGGACGTGTTGTGTCCGAGTGCCTGCTCTGTGACATCCATAAAGCCTGGTCCCAGGAGCGCCACGCGTGTCTCGCCCTGCGGCAGCAGCCGCATTATGCGCCACGGTGATGCCTGATTCTCTGAAGCCTTGCGCCTCCATTCGATCAGCCATGTGCCGACGCGCTGCTCGCGTTTCGAAGCGTCCATCCGCACAACAAGGCTGTATCGAACAGTGGTCCGGATGCCGAGGGGATCTGCACGGAGGACCTCGATGCGGGGGATCTCGAATGTAGCGTCCTCGACCGCCGTGCCTTCTCCGATCCAGGCCCTAAATTCCCGCAGGAGACGGTCAGCGCCGGAGACCTCCTGATCCGAGAAGCTTCGCCGGTAGCTGCGAATGCCGTGACGGTCGCGCAGCAATACATCCTTGAACGCGGTCAAGGAGGTTCCCCGCACAGCAGGGTCGAGCGACGCTTGCAGTGCAGCCCACTGATTGCTCTTCAGGCTCTCCCGCCACCTGGCCAGCACCTGCTCAATTTCGTATGCGTGCAGCTCTGCCGGATACTCGTCCAGACCTGGCGTCACCAATCGAAGCAGATCCTCGAGTGGCGACCGGGCAGGGTAATGCGGAACAAAACGGCTGGCCGCCATGGATGGCGGTGCAGAACAGCCGGCAACAGCAGCATCCGCCTGCAGGAGAGATTGACCTTTCATCTGGCTCGCTCTCAGGAACAGCGGTGCCAGAGTCATGTGCTTGAGCAAATCTCGGCGCCTCACTGCGTCCGGCCTCCCTTCATCATAAGCACGCGCCGCCATAAGCACGCGGGTAGCCCGATTGAGGTGTGCATTTCAAGTCCTACTCACTATAGCCAGACGACCACCAAGACCTCCGGCACAATGCCGCAGGCTGACCTCTTTGATTCGGAGGCGACCGCCTCCACCTTTTGATTGACAACGCGGAGAGAACCGGCCTATCGTTCTCCCACTTCAGCAAAAGCAGGAACCGTGTAAGCGTTCTCATGGATGGCTAAGAGATCGCGGCACGCCCCCAACAATGCAAGATGTATCGCCGGAGGCAAATCGGATGGCTGGTATGCGCGTAGTTCTAGGACGGTCCTGTGCCGCTTTTGTTGTTCTCTTGTGTCTCGGATTCCTTGGGACACCCCAAGCGGCCGGGCAGGTGGACCAGGGGTCCATCACTGGTGCGGTGCAGGATGCAACCGGTGCCGCGGTACCGAATGCCACGGTGACTCTGCGGAACACGGACCAGGGCATCTCGCTGGAGACACACTCATCTGGAAGCGGTAACTACACGTTTTCGCCCGTGCGCATCGGCCACTACACTGTGACGGTCAGCGCTCCCGGCTTCTCCACCACCACGCAGGAGAACCTGACTGTCGAGGTGGGACAGGAGCTGCAGGTGAATGTGGGTCTCAAGAACGGTGCCGCGAGCGAAACAGTCACAGTCTCGACCGCGCCACCGCAGCTGCAGACCGACGAATCATCCGTGGGTCAGGTCGTGGATGAGCACACCGTGGTCAGCCTTCCGCTGAACGGCAGAAACTTTACCTTTCTCGCGCAGCTGAGTGCCGGTGTAAACACGTCACAGGCTGATACGCGCGGAAATGCCGCCTCCGGTGCCTTTACCGCGAATGGCCTGCAGTCTGCACAGAACAACTACCTGCTGGACGGCATCGACAACAACTCAAACGCGGCCGACTTCCTGAACGGAACGAATTTTGTCATCCTGCCGCCCGTGGATGCCATTCAAGAGTTCAAGGTGCAGACGGCAGACTTCAGCGCAGAGCTTGGACGTGCCGCCGGAGCCGTGCTGAACGCGACCATCAAGTCCGGAACAAACTCAATCCACGGCGCAGCCTGGGAGTTTTTCCGCAATGACAAGCTGGACGCGGCCGATTGGTTTGAAGACAACGGTGGCGTGAAGAAAGGCAAGCTGCGGCAGAACCAGTTCGGTGGATCGATCGGCGGCCCCATCCTCAAGGACAAGCTCTTCTACTTCGGCGACTACGAGGGTCTGCGCAGAGTGCAGGGTACGGTCCTGAGCGGCACAGTCCCCACGCTTACCGAGCGCAACAGCGGCTTCACGGATTTGTCGGACCTCATCACCGGCCAGTCTGGCGCTCCACGGCAGGACAACCTAGGCCGCCTGATCCCCTTCGGCACTATCCTTGATCCGGCAACGACGCGCGCCGTGACCGCAAATGCGGTCGATCCTGTTTCAGGGCTGATCGCGAGCAAGACCGGCTTCGTTCGTGACCCCATCAATACGAACTGCGCCCCAAGCACGCCGAACTTTACCGGATGCACGTTGAATCAGCTGCCCGCATCCCGGCTGGACCCCAACGCCGTGAAGCTGATGGCCCTTTACCCGACTCCAACGAGCGGAGCCTTCTCATCGAACTACACGAACAGCCCTTCTCTGTATGAGCGTCGCAACGCCTTCGACACGCGCGTGGATTACAACTTGAACTCCGCGAACCAGATCTTCGGCCGGTTCAGCTTCGTGGACAATCCAAACTTTATCCCCGGCATCTTCGGCGGCATTGCCGATGGCGGCGGCTTCAATCAGGGCACGCAAACGGCACGCTCGCAGCAGGCGGTGCTGGCGTATACGCACGTCTTCTCCGCGAACATGGTGAACGTGGCGCGTGCGGGTTTTAATCATCTACACACCACGCGGTTCGGTCCGGCGGGAACCCTCACCGGCGTACCCGGCCAGTATGGGATTCAGGGCGTACCCCAGGTCGCAGAGAATGGCGGCCTGCCCCAGATCGATATCGCCGGCCTGAGCAACCTCGGCAGCAACGACTTCCTGCCCTCCGATGAGATCAGCCAGACCCTGCAGGCCGTGGATGACTTCACCAAGATTTACGGGAAGAACAACTTCAAGATCGGCTTCGAGTTCCAGAATGTGCATTTCAATACGCTGCAGCCCGCGTTTTCGCGGGGCCAGTTCGACTTCAACGGGAACTTCGCCGGTGTCCCCGGACAGGGCGGCGACCAGACTGGCCGCGCACAGCTCCTTCTGACACCCACAGCAGCTACAGTGCCGGGCGGCGTTAGCTTCGTGGGCGGCGCAAACCAGGTGCAGGCGTCCAACATCAGCAAGACATACGACCTGCGCCGGTATTACGCGGGCTACCTGCAGGACGACATCAAACTGACGCCAAGGCTTACCCTCAACGCGGGCCTTCGTTACGATTATTTCAGTCCGATCTCGGAGACAAACGGGGCACAGGCGAACTTCGTTCAGGGCGGACCACCGAATGGCGGCCCTGTCTTCATCCTTCCGGCGACGGGAAAGGCGAACCGCAGCCTCAGCTCCACTGCAAACAATCCGACGCTGGCCGGCAACGGCTTCCTGGATCTGCTCGCGAAGGACGGCATCGCGTTGCTGCAAACAGACAAGTACGGCAAAGGGCTGACACAAACCTCCAAGAACAATTTCTCGCCGCGGTTTGGTTTCGCTTACGAGGCAAACTCACGGCTGGTACTGCGTGGCGGCGCAGGTCTCTTCTTCAATGCATTTGAAAACGCGGGCTTTGGTCCAAACATCGGGCGAAATTATCCCTTTGCTTACAGCTTCAACTTCCAGGGCAACGGCTCCGATGCGGCTGCCTTCCGTTCGGGATCAAACCCCTACGGCACCTGCGCCACTGCCGGGCCCGGCGGCAGCGCCACCATTGGGTCCGGCCTTTCCTGCGCGGCGTTTACCCCGCTGGCGGTGAATGCCTCGGGCCTCGGCCTGCAGGGACTGCAATTCAGCTTCAAGACACCGAGCACGATCAGCTCCAACCTGAGCGTGCAGTACGCCCTCACGCAGAACATCTCGGCGCAGGTGGCGTATGTCTATACGCATGCGAGCCACCTGCAGGTGGACCTCGGCGACAACCGGCCCTCGCAGCTTGTCCCGGCAAATACAGCACTGGTCCGCAACACAAGCCAGCCGGACACGCCTACCAATCACAACTATGTTCCCTTCCCCGACTTCGGCCAGGGCTCCAGCTATCAGCAGACACTTGGATCCAGCATCTACAACGGCCTGCAGACAAAGCTGGAGCAGCGGCTCTCCCACGGTGCGTACTACCTGCTCACCTATACCTATTCAAAGACGCTTACCGATGCCGTGGATCTTCTGAACGGCGGCAGTCTTGGCGGGTACCGTGCGCCCTATGTTCCGGGCCTCGGCACGCGTTTCGATTGGGGCCTCGCCGCCTTCGACATCCGCAACGTCTTCCACTTCAGCGGTGGTTATGAGTTGCCGGTCGGAAAGAATAAGCAGTATCTTGCCAGCTCTGGAAGGCTTGTCGATGCCGCTATCGGTGGCTGGAGCCTGAACTACCTTGTGACCCTGCAGGGCGGTCAACCCATCACCATCGCCTGCCCTACCGCTACAACCTCCGGCACCAACTGCGACTCTGTCCGGGTCGCGGGTCAATCTCCGAAGCTGGGGCTGCACACCGATGCAAACAAGAAGCTGAGCTGGTTTGGCAATCCGGCGGCATTCCAGCAGCCGTGCCAGCTGGGACTGAACGGCCCGATACCGAACTCGCCTCCGGGGTGCATCCCGACGACCGGGCTCGGCGTATTGGGAGCGAGCCCGTCCACCACCTTCGGGCCCGGCTTCCATCGCTTTGACTTCTCACTTTTCAAAGCCTTTCAGATTAGCGAGCGGACGTCCCTGCAGTTCCGGTCGGAGTTCTTCAACATCCTCAACCACCCCAACTTCAACGCTCCCGGCTTTGGCGGCAACGGCGTGACAGCCATCGGGAACTCACTCAACTTCAACAGCTCCACCTTTGGCGAGATTGGCTCCACGCGCGATGCCCCATACGATCCGCGGCAGATCCAGTTTGCGCTGAAGCTCTACTACTAATCCGCTGAGGTGGGTTGAGCGGGCGCCCTCACCGGCGCCCGTTTTCGTCTCACCTTCCGCTGGATCTACTCTTGTGTCAGTCCTCTCGCAAGAGGAACAGACCAGCAGGAGGAGAAGGGATCGATGCCGTCTGTGCGTGCAGTCCTGGTGCTTTCGGCGGTGTTGCTTGCGCCTGTGTGTGCGCAACCGCAGTCGGCTGCCCCAAGACCCCGAAGCGGCGCCTTCGCAAAGCAGTTCCAGGAGGCCTACGCCGCATACCAGGCTGGTCAGTATCCCGCGGCAACAGTGCTGCTCGAAGGCCTGGAGTCCGGCGCTGCAACGAACTTCGATCTTCACGAGCTGCTGGGCCTGGTGTACGCCGCGGAACACAAGGACCAGGAGGCCACAGCGCAGCTACGGACCGCGGTACGCCTGAACCGAAGCTCAGTCCCGGCACGCAACAATCTGGCGACGAGCCTTGTGCATCTGGGCAGATTCGCCGAAGCAGAGCAGGAGTGGAAAGAGGCATTGAGGCTCGAGCCCGAGGACTACTCAGCCAATCGAAGTCTGGCGAGGGCCTACCTGCAGTCCGAACAGGTCGATAAGGCGTTGCCACTTCTTGAGAAGGCGCACCGGCTCCAGCCCGGCAGAGCGGACAACGACTATGACCTGGCTCTGGCGTACCTGCTCCTGCAGCGCCCAGGCGACGCGGAGGCCGTGGCGGCGAATCTGGCAAGGGTAAACAACACTGGTGAGGTGCACAATCTACTCGGCCGGATCAGCGAGAAAGAGGGCAAGTACGTTGAGGCTGCCAACGAGTTTGCAACGGCAGCGCACCTGGAGCCAAGCGAGGACAATCTCTTCGTCTGGGCCGGCGAGCTGATGCAGCATCGCGCCTATCCCGCGGCGATCAAGGTCTTTGAACAGGGCACGCAACGCTATCCCGCATCGCCACGGCAGTGGGTCGGCCTTGGCATGGCGCTCTACTCGCGTGGTGACTATGAGCCAGCGGTGCGCGCTCTCCTGTCTGCGGCCGACCTCGACGCGCGCGATCCCCGGTGCTACCTGTTTCTTTCGAAGGCGTATCTCAGCTCCCCGGCACAGGCGGAGGACGTCATCGAGCGGTTCCGGCGCTACGCCACTCTGGAGCCGCAGAATGCACTTGCGCAGTACTTCTACGGCGTCAGCCTCTGGAAAGGACGCCGCTCCGGCGGCGGCGAGACTGACTACAAACAGGTCGAAACCCTGCTGCAGCAATCCATCGCTCTGGATCCATCGAACCCGGAGGTACACCTGCAGCTCGGCATCCTTTATAACGACCAGCATCTGTACGAGAAAGCTTTGCCGGAGTACCAGCGGACACTCGCGCTCGATCCTGACTCCGCCGATGCGCACTTCCGGCTTGGCCGTTACTACCTTCGCGCCGGTGAAAAAGAGAAAGCCCAGGCGGAGCTCGACCGCTTCCAGGAGCTGCAGCGCAAACACCAGGCCGAACTGGACCGCGAGCGCGCAGAGGTCCAGCAGTTTGTGCTTGCGGCGAAAGCGCCCCCTACGGCGCAGCCCTGACGGGATCAGGTGATCTTTATGGCAGATCTGTTCAGGCACAGCAGCAACGAGGATCCGCTCATCTCACCGGCGGCCGCGCGTGTGGCCCTGGACCGCCGCGAGTTCCTGCGGAACGCCTCAGGACTGGCACTCGGCAGCAAACTCAGCCGAAGAAGCCTTTTCCTGCGAGGCGATGCGGTCAGCAGAAAGCGCAAGGTGATTGTTGTCACCTTTGGCGGAGGCGCGCGCGATCAGGAGACCTTCGCGCCCGAGGGCCAGGCGAACATACCGCACATGCTCAACGAGCTCGCGCCGCAGTCCACCTTCTTCACGCACGTGGCGAACCGGGGCATCCTCGGCCACTATGTCGCGACCGCCAGTCTGGCTACAGGCGTGTACGAGACCCTGAACAATTTCGCCGCGGTCCCTC
>CAXTSF010000071.1:13604-14006 GCA_964246865.1 uncultured Terriglobus sp. | reverse complement strand
TCGCCCGCGCGCGCCTCCGCGCCGCGCGGCACCACATTCTCGCCCGGTGCCAGCCCCCGGCCCGCCTCCATCGTGAGAACAACCGCGCCGCCCGACTCGTCCCGCACGGATGCATGCTCCACCATCAGCACGGCATCGGCCCCGTCCGGTAGCGGGCTGCCGGTCATGATTTCGATCGCTTCTCCCGCATCGAGCTCTGGGCCTTGCCACGTTTCGCCGGCACGGATCGCACCAGTCACACGGCGCACATCCTCATGCGCCGCCCGAACCGCAAAGCCATCCCGTGTCGACCGGGCAAACGGAGGCTGGTCGCGGTCCGCTGCAATGTCACGGGCAAGAACACGTCCGTACGCCTGCTCCAGCGGAAGTGTCTCCGGGGCATCCGGTGAGCTCACATTCCGT
>CAXTSF010000071.1:9634-13594 GCA_964246865.1 uncultured Terriglobus sp. | reverse complement strand
CCCCCAAGCCCCCGCCGCGCCCCCGCCACTGCCTCACGCATGCTGAACCTCATCCTTGCTTACGTCCAGCGGCGAAGCGCACCGGGTCACTTCGACAGCGGTCGAAAAGAAGGTGGCACCGCCGCCTATATCGGTCAGCCGCTCGCTGGTCAGCACATTCACGCCATGGCCATCGCGTGCCAGCTTGTTCCAGCCAAGGGTCGATGCCACCACGCCACGGTGGACGTGCACACTCACCTGAGCCCTAAGCTGCAGCGACCCACACTGGCTGCTCACCTCTACCAGGTCGCCCTCGGCAATGCCGCGCTCCGCCGCATCGGACGGGTGGATCTCCAACGCACCCACGCGATCGCTCTCCCGCGCGCCATGCCATGCAATGTTGGCGAAAGTGGAATTCATGAAGTTGTCGGCCTTGCGCGGCAGCATCTGCAGCGGAAAGCTCTGCCCAAGCCTGGACGCAGCCTCGGGCACATACGCCGGCAGCGGATCCTCGCCCACCTCCGGCAAGCCCTCGTCGTAAAACTGCCCCTTGCCGCTTGGCGTGCGGAACCAGCTTGCATCCGCAAAGGGCCGAAAGCTTCCATCCGCTGCACGCGGCACCTGAAGAGGCATGGAAAACTGCTCGTCGAGCCGCTCCCGCGTGATGCCCTCGTGCCAGGGATGCGCGGAGGCGAGCGCCTGCTCGATCAGCTCATTCTCGCCGTCTCGGAAGCACGGCTCGCGGAATCCCATACGCTGCGCCAGCTCGGCAAACAGGCGAACATTCGAGCGCGCCTCTCCCATCGGCTCCATGGCCCTGCGCGAAAGCTGTACGTGCAGATGTCCGTACGCGCCCTGCACATCATCCTGCTCCAGCCACGTGGGCGCAGGCAGCAGCAGGTCGGCATAGTCGGCCGTGTCCGTGAAGAACATGTCGTGCACCACCGTGAACAGATCGCCGCGCCGCAGCCCTTGCAGCACGGCACCCTGGTTCGGTGCCACCGCCGCAGGATTGCTGTTGTACACAAACAGCGCGTGGACCGGAGGGCCTTCGAATCTATCTCCGCCCAACTCCGTCAACGCATGCCCCAGCCGGCTCATGTTTACGGTGCGTGCCTCGCGCTGTAACGGGCTCGCATGCATGAGCTCCGGCATCTCCAGCGCACCTTTATTGAAGCTGAAGGCACCGGAGGTCGAAAGCAGCACGCCACCACCCTCATGCTTCCATGCACCTGTCAGCAGCGGCAGCATCAGGATTGCCCGGGTGGCGGTGCCGCCGTTCTCCGTCCGCTGCACACCATAGTTCACCCGGATGGCCGCCGGCTGCGCGGTCGCATAGGCTCGCGCCAGGTCAACGATCTGCTGCGCTGGAAGGCCGGTGATCGCCGCGACGCGCTCCGGCGAGTACGCCTCATCCAGCACGCGATCGCGCAGCGAGCCGAATCCATGCGTGCAGGCCTCGATATAGGCCCGGTCCTCCAGCCCTTCGCGCAGGATGACATGCATCATGCCCATCGCGAGCGCTGTGTCCGTGCCGGGCCGGACCGACAGGTGCAGATCCGCCAGTGCCGCAGTCCGCGTCCGGTACGGGTCAATCACCACCAGACGTGCCCCGTTTCGTCTCGCCTCCTCCACAAACGGCCAAAGATGAATGTTGTTGCCGTGCAGGTTGGCACCCCAGGCCAGAATCAGCTTTGCCTTGGCAAAGCTCTGCGGCTCCGGCCCCAGCTTTACCCCGTATACGCTTGCCAGCGCCGCGCCACCCGCTGTCGCACAGATGGTCCGGTCCAGCTGCGACGCGCCCAAACGGTGAAAGAAGCGGCGGTCCATCGAACCATATCCCAGCTGCCCGATCGTCCCCGCATAGCTGTAGGGCAGCACGCTCTCCGGGCCGTATAAATCCGACACCTGCTGCAGCTTTGCCGCCGCAAGCCCCAGCGCCTCTTCCCAGGAGATCCGCTCAAATGCCTCCTGCTCCTTCCGGTATGGCAGCGGGCCTTTCGGCACGCCGGCGCGCCGGCGCATCGGATAGAACAGCCGCTCCGGCGAGTACACCCGGTCGAGGTACTTCGTCACCTTGCCGCACAGAAAACCTCGCGTGACCGGGTGTGCAGGATCGCCGGCAATCTTCACCACACGCCCGCTTCGCAAATCCGTTGTCGCAATCACGGCGCAGGAGTCAGGGCAATCCAGCGAGCAGGTCACACGCATCGTGCGAAGCTCAACACCGGTACGCGCCTGTGCGCCCGGCGAAAGTATGTCCGCCCCTGTCGCTTCGTCTCCGCCGCCCCGCATGGCATGATTCTAGACCTGAGCCTCTTGCCGCCCTTCGGAGATCCCCATGCGCCGTCTGCTGCTTCTCTTCGCCCTTCTCTGCACGGCTCTGCCGGCCTCCAGCCAGAGTGGCGCAGAGATGAAGACCCTGCCTCAGGCAGAACTGGACGTCATCAAGGTCCTGCTGGCCCAGGAGCGCGCCTGGAACAGTGGCGACCTGAACGGCTTCCTCACCGGCTACAAGCACTCCGGAGAGGTGCTTTTCATCGGCGGGGACGTTGCCAAGGGATTCGACGCCCTTTCCGACCGCTACCATCGCGGCTACCCGGACAAGGCCAGCATGGGTACCCTTACCTTCAGCGATCTGCAGCCACAGCTGGTTGGCTCAGACCACGCCATTGTCGTCGGTCACTACCAGCTGGAGCGCGGCAAAAAGGCCGGCGGCCCGGCTAGCGGCATCTTCTCGCTCGTCCTGGAAAACACGCCGGCCGGTTGGAAAATAATCCTGGATCACACCACCTGAATGCCTCGGCCGGCCTGAGCGGAGGTGCGGTGCACCTGAGATAATTACGCATTGTGCGTTTAGCTCTTTTTCGTGCCCTTCCTTCAGCGGCTCTGCTCCTCTTCTCACTTCTCCCGGTCACGGGGTGCCGTGCGCAGAGCTCGCAAAAGCTGTCGCCGGAGCTCATCCGCCGCGTGCAACTCACCGTCCGCTCCCGCGCCAATCTTCCCTTCAACTACAACGTGCGTGTCGGCGAGCGAGCGAAGAGTAGCCTCCCAGGCTTCGACGAGCTGCCGGTCTACCTTGGCGAGGACGGTAAGCCTGAGCAGGCACTCACCTTCCTGCTTTCCAAGGACGAGAAGTCCCTGGTCCAGATGAATACCTTCGATCTCACCAAGGATCCGAAGGCCCTGACCAGCGATAGCGGCCGGCCCGCCCGCGGCGGCGGCTCCAAAGCCCCCGTGCTGATCGTCGGCTACGACGATCTTGAGTGCCCTTTCTGCGCCAAGATGCACGCGGAGCTCTTTCCCGCGCTGCTGAATCGCTACGGCGACAAGGTGCGAATCGTCTATAAGGATTTCCCCCTTTCGCAGCATCCCTGGGCCATCCATGCCGCGATCGATGCCGGCTGCCTTGGCGACCAGAGTGCCCCAGGATACTGGAACGTTGTCGACTATCTTCATAGCCACAGCGACGAGATCGGCGGCACCGAGAAGAGCCTGACCGCGGCAAAAATCCAGATCGATAAGACCGTCGTGGATGAGGGTCTGCGGCAGAAGGTTGATGTCGCAAAACTGAATAGTTGCATCGCCAAACAGAATCAGGCACCCGTGGATGCGTCTCTGCACGAAGGCGAAAGTCTCCGGGTGGAGGGTGTGCCCGCGCTCTTCATCAACGGCCAGCAGATCAGCGGTGCCGTTCCTGTGGAGTATGTCTATCGCGCCATCGATCAGGCTCTCCTGGCCCAGGGGATTACCCCGCCCGCTCCTGTTCCTGTGCCGTCTCTCGACAGGGCACGCGCTGCAGATACGCCGTCCGCGCGGTAACATGGCAGCAGTGAAGTTCTTACTCCTGCAAGCCGGCGCTTCGCTGCCAGGCCGACGAAATACTCTGCTCGCGCTCACCGTCGCACTCGCTGCCGGCGTCTCCGGCTGCCACAAGCAGCACGGCGCGGACGTGGTCGCCTCTGTCAATGGCCACGCCAA
>CAXTSF010000071.1:6972-9624 GCA_964246865.1 uncultured Terriglobus sp. | reverse complement strand
GACCGGCCCCGCCATCGCGCGCGCCGACCTGGACAAGTACTATCTCGCCCAACAGAAGAGCAAAGGTGACACGCAGCCCGAGAGCAGCGAGCAGGCCAAGAGCGTCCGCCTGGCTATTCTCCGCGAGATCATCACCGAGGAGATCGAAGAACAGCGCGCCACCAAGATGAATCTCGCGGCGACGAATGAGGATGTCGACTCAAAGTTCATCGAGCTGAAAGCCCGCTACACCGAAGAACAGTTCCGCCAGCGTCTGCAGCAAAGCAATCAGACCGAGGACGACCTTCGCCGCGACCTGCGCCGTTCCTTGACCCTGGACAAACTGCTCAACAAGGAAGTCAATAGCCGCATCAACGTGACCGATGCCGAGGTCACCGCGTACTTCCAGGCGCACAAATCCGAGTTCAACCTGATCGAAAACAAGTATCAGATCGGTCAGATCCTGGTGACCTCCATACCCTCCAAGCAGGGTCAGACCAATCTGCAGGGCAGCAAGGCTGCCAATGACGCCGAAGCCAGACAGAAGATCCAGTCCATCAAGAATCAGCTCGACAGCGGCGGCGACTTCAACGCACTTGCGATGAGCTTCTCCGAGGATCCGCAAACGGCCCCCAATGGCGGCGACATGGGCTTCCTCTCAGAGTCCGAACTGCGCGGTAACCCGCAGATCTTCGAAGCCGTCGGTAAGCTCAAGGTAGGCCAGACGAGCGACATCCTTGCCATTGCCTCGCCCACCTCGCGGCAGCCGATCGGCTACGCAGTCCTCCGCCTCACCGCACGCGAAGCCGCAGGACAGCGCGATCTTCGCGATCCTGCCGTGCAGCAGAGCATTCGAGACCAACTCCGCAACACACGTTCGCAATTGCTCACCAACGCCTACCTGGAGATGCTGCGCGACCAGGCCAAGGTGGAGAACTACTTCGCCGAAGAGATCTTCAAGAATGGCTCGAAGTAGCTCCTCGGCATTCCTCTAAAACTCAATGCCGCGCTGTGCCAGGATCCCCTTGGTATACGCATGCTTCACCTCGCGCATCTCCGTCACCGTATCGGCCAGCTCCACCAGCACGGGATGCGCATTGCGTCCTGTGAGGATCACATGCAGCATCTCCGGCCGGCCTTTCAGGGCCTCCGCCACCCGCTCCGGGGAGAGCATGCCGTAGCCGATGGCATAGTTGATCTCATCCAGCACAATCAGATCCCAGCTCCCGGACCCGATCTCGCGCGCCGCCTCCGCCCAGGCATCCTCCACCATGCGCAGGTCCTCGGGATCCGTCTCCGCCCCGCCCACCTTCACAAAGCCACGCCCGAGCTGCCGGATGGCAAACTCGCTTCCAAGACGCTCCGCCGCGTCCAGCTCCCCTGTATGCCACGAACCTTTCAGAAACTGCAGCACCAGCACACGCATGCCGTTCCCCGCCGCGCGCATGGCCACCCCCAGAGCAGCGGTCGTCTTGCCCTTGCCCGGCCCTGTATTGATCAGCAGGAGTCCCCGCCGCTGCCTTCCAGCTTCCGTCATAGTAGGCAGTCTAGCTGGAATCGATGCTCTTATCTTCGGCGTCACGCAAGGACTTGCATTTAGTGCCCAAGATGGTAGGGATGCCCAGCCAGGATTGTCGTCGCACGATAGATCTGCTCCGCCAGCACCAGCCTCGCCAGCTCATGCGGCAGCGTCATCGGCCCCAGCGACAGAAGCATCTCTGCCCGGTTCAGCGCCTCCGCCGACCATCCATCCGCCGGACCGATGCCGAAGACGATCTGCCGCGCACCGCTCTCGCGCGCACGCCGTAGCTCCTCCGCAAACTGCTCCGAGCTGCGCAAAACGCCGCGGCTGTCCATCAGCCAGAATCGCAGCGCACCACGCCGCGCCTGCTGCTCCACCTGCCGCAACAGCTCACGCTCCGTCCGGAAGGTACTTGCTTCCGCCGGCAGAACCCGGGAGCTCCGCGTCAGGTATGACCGGACTTGCTCATCGAAGTCGCCCGTGGCCCCGGGCCGTACCGCATACAGAGAGAGATTCATTGGAGAACGCAACATCCCTTCGTGAATTCGGGATCACGGTATGAAAAACCATAGAAGTGGGCGAGCATTCTTCCAAGTTCACAAGATCATCTCGCCTTCTTGAACACCACGTCAATCGAATCAACGGCATAGCACTTCTGTGTTATTGGCGCTCGATGTGCAAGACCGATGGCACCATCCAGTTTCAGGACTTCGCCAGGCCGGCGTTGACCTCGCTAATAGCAAGCCACTCTCTCCTCGAGGAAGACCATAGATGAAGAAGCAGCATCTCAGCCTGGCGCTGGCGGCAGTCACGCTAGTCGCTCCAGCCGATTTCCTTTCGCTCCATGCCTCAGCCCAAGCTATCTCCGTGAATGGCGGCTCCATCCAGGGAACCATCACCGATCCCTCCGGTGCTAGCGTCGCCGGTGCCACCATCAACATCACCAGCCCTGAGACTGGATACAAAAAGGAACTGACGACCGACAAAGCTGGTTTCTACAGCATCGGACCGCTGAACCCAGGCAGTTACACGGTCAACGTCGCGGCCCCGGGCTTTCAAACGCTGGACGTGAAAACGGTCGTCCGCACCGGAACCGCAACCACAGGCAGCTTCAAGCTCACCCTCGGGGCATCCTCTACTGAAATCAGCGT
>CAXTSF010000071.1:0-6956 GCA_964246865.1 uncultured Terriglobus sp. | reverse complement strand
CTCCGCCGGAGCGGTCCAGGTCAACACCGACCAGGGCGGCGTCTCCGACGTCATCACGAAGGAGCAGATCAACTCGCTCCCCATCAATGGCCGTAACTTCCTCGATGTGGCCCAGATCGAACCAGGCGTGATCCTGCAGTCCGGCGAAAGCTTTGACCCGACCAAAGCCGGCTACTCCGCCATCTCCGTCTCCGGCGTCTCCGGCCGTTCTACCCGTATCCTGCTCGACGGGCAGGACATCACCGACGAAACAGTCGGCACTACGATCTTCAATGTCTCGCAGGGTGCCATCAACGAGTTCCAGCTAAACCGCTCCACCCAAGATGTGACTGGAGAAGTCACATCCACCGGCCAGGTACTCGTCTCCACTAACTCCGGCACTAACGCCTTCCACGGCCAGGCGTTCTACAACTTCCAAGACTACCGGGCTCTCTTTGCGTCCGGCGGTGCCTCAAACCCGCCGTTTCAGCGTAACCAGTTCGGTGGCAGCATTGGTGGCCCTATTCTCAGGGATAAGCTGTTCTTCTTCGGCAATGCAGAGCGCATTAAGCAGGACTCATCCACACAGGTAACACTGGATCCAATTCTGTCGGCTATCCAGGCCGCTCACCCCAACATCGGTACGCCCTATCGGCTCACCTACTCAACGATTCGTCTCGACTACAACGGACCTTTCAACGGACATTATTTTGCGCGAGCAAACTACAACGTTGACTCCGTCGCCGGCAACTTCGGCTTGAACTATGAGCTTTACGCCAACCGCGACAACACACCCGGGATCGCCGGCGGTGCGGATTTCTCGTCTGGCCGCTTCACACATTCGTTTCGGGGCTCCTATGAAAAGTTCCACAACCTTATCGGCGACTTGTCAGCAAGCTCCGGCTTTGTCCCAATCCCGGGGATTGCGCTTCAGAACACCACCTATGGTCTCTACACTGGTCCAAATGTCGATGCACCACAAGGCACGTTCCAGTCGGATAAGCAAATCCGGTATGACGGTACTTGGACGAAAGGCGCACACAATGTCCGGTATGGGTACAGCGTGAACCGGATCCAGGGTGGCGGCTTTGCCTCTTTCTTTGGCCTGGCACCCCGCGTGCGTGAGACTTCAGGCACTCAAATCGCCGGAGACGGTTCTGACATCCTGAATGACTACCGCCCGCTTTCGATTCGTCTCGGCAACGGTCAGGGCTTCTTCACGGAGAACAAAGGTTTTGGACTCATCGGCGGCGGAACGGCAGATTGGAGGCAGGCCGCCTACTTCTCCGATACTTGGAAAATTCGCCCCAGCTTCACGCTCGTGGCTGGTGTTCGCTGGAGTGTTGATACTGGCAGGGCAAACCAGGATCTTGCAACACCGCTGTGCTCAGACGTAGTTACCTCAAATTTCGCACCTGGTTTGGCTCCTTGTGCCGGAGTCGCAGGGACAACACCCTTATTTGATCAGTATCAGGTCGGGTTTGGTAAGCAGGTTCACCAGCCTTACGGTAACTTCGGACCGCAACTCGGATTTGCCTACTCTCCAGGCGACCACAAATCCGTATTTCGCGGAGCTGCTGGCATCTTTTATGAGAACGACGTTTTCAACAACACAACTAACGCGCGCACTGGCCTGCTGAAAGTAGGTGCTTTCAACAACACTCTTCCGACAAACATCTGCAGTTCAGGAAGCCTTTCTTTCCCTGACGGGACGAGCCATACATCAGTAACCGTAAACGGCGGTACTCAAACTATCAAGCAATTCTGTGCGGGTTCTATAGCTGCAGCTGCGCCATTCATTATTGAACTGAACAAAGAATACCAGGCTAATACCGCTGCGAATGCGATTAGCACGAACGGTGGATACGTCGGTGCGACTGGCCAGGTTAATGGACTCTACGCCGCTCCCTACCGCACACCCTACTCGGAACAGTTTAATTTCGGCGTTCAGCGCGAAATCTTCAAGGGTGCGGTCATCAGCGCTGACTATGTGCACAATGCCACTCTCAAGATCGGCCAGGTTGCGGATGTCAATCACGTCGGCGCAGCCCGCTACTTCAATAGGACCGCTGCTGCTAACGCGATCGCAGCTACGCTAGCCGCCTGCAGCGTTGGAACGATCGACCAAGCATTAGTGGCATGTCCCGGCATTCACCCCGCTACGGCCGACAATCCCGCAGCGGGACCGGCGGATATCACCGACTTTGCCTCAAGAGGGCTCGATTCCGGTAATGAGTTTCTAAACGGGCTTCCTGCTGCTCGTACAAACCGGACAACTACAGCAAAGCGAACACCGGACACTGGTGCCGCCTTTCCAGGGGCCAATCCCCTCGTGGGAAATGGCGACTTCATCCTGCCAGTCGGCAAGACGGGCTACGACGCTTTGCAGGTGGTGTTCCGCCAGGTCGCCTCTCACCCTCTTCCGGGCATCGTCAGCAGTAATTTGCAGATCTCATACGCCCTCGGTCGGGTGGTCTCGACCAACACCGGAGGCGCTAACGGCACCTCGGATGCATTCTTCAATGGCAACAGCTGGAATAACGACGCTCCAGCGCAGGTAATTGGTCGCGCAACTTTGGATCACAAACACGAAGTCAACTTCGGCGGTTCCGTTCGCGTCAAGTACGGCATGCAATTGGGCGTAATAGGTCATTTCTACTCCGCACCGCCCAGCTCACTCGTGCTGGACAATACCGTAAATACGACTGCTAACATCTTCCAGTCAGATCTTAACGGGGATGGCACTACGGCCGACCTTTTGCCCGGCACCGACCCCGGCGACTACATGCACCGGGTGAAGTCAAACAGTCTGCAGAGCTACATCAGCAATTTCAACAACCAGTTCGCAAATCATCTTACTCCTGCAGGGCAACAACTCGTGAGCGCAGGCCTGATTACACAGAATCAGATGGTTGCGCTGGGCGGAGCAATTCAGCCTATCGCCACCGTTCCGAGCCAACGTGCCCTAAACAATCCAACCTTCCGGAGTCTGGACCTTAACGCCTCCTACCCTATTCCGTTGGCTCGATTCCGTGAGGGTCTCAGCCTGGAGCCTGCGATAGCCTTCTACAACGTGGGAAACTTCGCTAATTACGGATTCTTTACAGGCGGAAGCCTACTCCCCAACACAACAGACGCGGGTGGACCGGTGAACTCGGTCAGCAGCACACTCAGTGGTCCCAACAACTATGGTGTTCTGAACGGTGTCCGCACGGTCCGCGGCTCCGGCACCTTCGACCAGGGTGGACCTCGCACGGCGGAATTTCAACTCAAGCTGAACTTCTAGTCTCAATTGCATGCGCGGGTACACAGGCGGAGAGCTCAAGCTCTCCGCCTTTCTCTGCACTGGTCTTCCTCACGGCCTGCCTCGGCCTTTGTTACAGGTAAATGCTCCTCCCGAGTCTCCGCGCCTCGACTCAGCACAAGCTTTGACAATCCCCAGCCCTCGGAGATAACCCAATCCGCGAGACTTACGCGTGGCACTCAACTTCGTTGAAACTACCGCCATGGAAGACAAGTGTTAGACAAGCGCGGCGCAGGTAGACGCAAGACAGACCAGCCTTCTACTGTCCCATGTAAGAGCCTTCAAAGCAGGATGTTAGCCATAGGCCAAATGCAAGTCGCGTATTGAGTGGAACTTGGCGGTGACCAGGGGAGTGTGGGAAGGCCCTGACCGGTGAATCGCCGTCAACTCACCCCAGGCGACATACTCCGGCCCGGCTTTCCGCTCTTAGACTTGGCCGCCGCTGACTTCTTGTCTTTCGTCTTCGTCGCAGCTTTGGAGCCACTCTTTTTTGCGGCTGCCTTTTTCGCAGCCGCAGGCTTCAGCGCATCGGCCACCTTGCTGGAGGCGCGTTTGCCTGCTTTGGATCGCTTCGGTTGCGGTTTCTCCGTTTCCTCCTCGGCAGCGAGGTCCGGAGCCGGGTCGGTCGCAATCTCCTCACGGGCATCGTCAGCTTTGGGGGAGGGCACGACCCTCTTCTTGCCTTTGTGCTTCGCGCGGGTACTGGCGATTGCGGCCTTGATCTCGTCATTCAGGTCGGCAGGTGTCAGCGATTTTGCTGACTTCCGCAGACGCTCCAGACCGTAAAACGCCCGCTTCTCCGGCATAAAGATGTGCACCACAAAATCCACGTAGTCCAGCAGGATCCACTCACCTTGCCTGCGGCCTTCGACGGAGTTGGCATAGACGCCGAACTCCTGCTTGAGCCGATGCTCAATCTCGTCGGCAATGGCACCATTCTGGCGCTCATTCGTTCCCGAGCAGATGAGGAAGTAGTCCGTCAACGCGCTCTCGGACGGATCCAGTGCGAGGATGCGAACGTCCTCCGCTTTCTTGCTATCGCAGGCGTCCACGGCCACAGCCAGGAGCCGGTTCGTTTCCAAAGTGGGCATGAATCTCCTTGCGTTCAGCATAGGCGAATCAACCCGCAACGCATAGAGCCGATCTCCCGCCATTCTCTTCTTGGTCGTCCAGAAAACAGCCTCTGCGGGAGCCAGCGGACAGATCCGGCCATGGCTCAACTCTGCAGCAGAACGCCTCCCATTTCTCTGAATGTATGCTTCGCTCAGGCATGCAGGTATCGCGCTCCCTTTTCGGTGTCACCGTTTTTGTCTCGTCGCTGCTGCTCTTCCTTGTGGAGCCGATGGCAGCCAAGCAGTTGCTTCCAGCCTTTGGCGGCTCTGCGGCTGTCTGGCTCACCTGCCTCGTCTTCTTCCAGTGCGCCCTGCTCGCCGGCTATCTCTACGCGCACTGGTTGAGCCGCACGCCTTCTGCCACGCCGGTCCACGTTGGCCTGCTCATGACGGCCTCTGCACTTGCCATGGCGTGGACCCTGCCTTCGCACACGGCCTACACCACCGCCGTGCATCCCTTTCTCGCCATCCTGGGGAGGCTTGCGCTTTCGATCGGTCTGCCTTTTCTCCTGCTGAGCGCGACCGCGCCGCTCATGCAGGTCTGGTTCGCCCGTAGCTCCGGCGGAAATGTGCCCTACCGGCTTTACGGCCTGTCCAATGCAGGCTCACTTCTGGCACTGCTGCTGTATCCGGTGCTTGTGGAGCCGCGCATGACCTTACGCTCACAGCGCCTCCTCTGGTGTGTCCTGTTTCTGGGATTTGCAGCTCTTTCTGCCTTCATCAGCAGGGCACTCCGCACGGTCCCGGAGGATCCTGTCTCAGTAGAAACGTCCTCTGCCCCGCGGAGCCGCACCTTCGCGCGTTGGCTTTGGTTTCTGCTTCCGCTCGCGGCCTCCATGCAGCTGAGCGCCATCACCGCCCATCTTTCCGCCAATGTAGCTGCCATCCCCCTGCTGTGGATCCTTCCTTTGTCCGTGTACATGATCAGCCTGATTGCTGCTTTCGAGTTTCCCGCGCTCGCCCGTCAGCGTGGCATTCTGCTGCGCTTCCTTGCCGTGCTCATGGCCAGCCTCGGCTACATGCTGTCCCGCGCAGAGGCCTCTCTGCCCATCGGTCTCAGCATTGCCTTCTTTCTCGTGGAATTGCTCTTCGCCGGCCTGTTCTGCCATGTCGAGGTCAATCGTCTCCGGCCCGCCCGCACCTCGGAGGCGACGCTCTTTTACCTCCTTTTCGCCGCCGGTGGTGCAGCGGGAGCCTTCCTCACCGGCATCGCCTCGCCCCTGCTCTTCTCCAACAACTACGACCTGCCAATCGCCTTCCTTGTCACAGCTCTGGTGGCCACGGCCGTGATATGGTCCGAGGGCTGGGCGGCGCGTCTGCTCTGGGCCACCGGCAGTCTCCTGCTCGTTTTTCTTCTCTCCTTGCTGCACGCGGCCTTCGCGCAAAGAACGCTGCTCTCCACACGCAACTTCTACGGCACGCTTCGTGTACGTCAGGGCATCGCTCCCACGGGCGATCCCATCCGTACGCTCGTCAACGGCAGCATCCAACACGGCACCCAGATTTTCAGCAGCGATCTCCGCCGTGTGCCCACCACGTATTACGCCACCGGCTCCGGTATCGGTCTCGCTATCCGCAGCTGCTGTGGCGAGGGTCCGCGCAACCTCGGCGTCGTCGGCCTGGGCGCGGGCACGCTCGCCAGCTACGGCCGTTCCGGCGACCGCATCCGCTTCTACGAGATCAATCCCATCGTCCAGCCAATTGCGAAGTCGCTGTTTACTTACCTTCGGGACACGCCGGCAGCGGTCACCTTCGCCTATGGTGACGCGCGCACCTCGCTCGCCGGCGAGGCTCCGCAGCACTTTGACGTGATGGCCGTCGACGCCTTTTCCGGCGACGCGATTCCGCTGCACCTGCTCACCGGCGGCGCACTCGCCATCTACCGCAGGCATATGACTCCCTGCGGCACCATTGCCTTCCACGTTTCGAATCAGTTCGTTGACCTTGTGCCGGAGCTGGCCGCTCTGGCGAAGTCCTCTGCCATGCAGGCGCGTGTCGTGAACAGCTCGCCCGACCCGCTTCGGGGCGAGTTCCGCGCCACCTGGGTACTGCTTACCGATCCGGCGGTCCGGTGCGAGCGGCCCGCCGTCGGCACACTCGTGCAGCCGGAGCGCAATGGCAGAGCGGTGGCCGCCTGGACGGACGACTACTCCAGCCTGCTGCCGCTGATGCGCTTCTGAGACGCAGCCATCGGGATCGTGGCCCTCGGACCCGCAACAGGACGATGCATGCGCGTTATTCTTCTGATGAAAGCGCATTGCCGGGCGGAGGCTTTCCGCTGCGCAAATCGTCTCTACAAGGGACGGGTTCTTCCAACCGCACCCGAGGTATGTATGCAGTCCTTTCAGACTCGCGTCGCTCTTGCCCTTGCCTTGATAGCTGCCCCGCTCCTCTCCTTGCCCTTGAGCAGTCAGAGCGCATCGCACAACGCGCCAGAAGCGCCCTCCGGCACAAACCGTGAAGGCCGGCGCAACGGCCGCATGATCCGCGGCAGCGTCACCGGTACCGGCAGCAACACGGTCACGCTGAAGACTGATACCGGTGAGGTCTGGACGGTGCAG
>CAXTSF010000070.1:6708-14011 GCA_964246865.1 uncultured Terriglobus sp. | reverse complement strand
CGCAGTGCACAGTGCCTGGGTCGTGTAGATGGTAAATGTTGCGGTGGCCGTCCCACCTGCGGGAACGGGTACCTTTACGAGGCTGTAGCAGCCGGGGAAGGTGCTTGCGTTGGTGCCGCTGAGACTCACGCCATTCGCGAAATTGACGATATCCGCGAAACCGCCGGCAGAGGTCAGGGTGAGGGTCTCAGGCGCGCTGCCGCCACTGGCGACGGTAAGCGTTGCGGGTGCCGAGGTGAGCGTAAAGCTGCCCACGGTTGGCGGTACGACGACGACCGTGTTCGTCGATGTCGCAGCAGCATAGTTGCCATCGCCTGAGTAGGCTGCGGTGATGGTGTGGGAGCCGACGGGGAGTCCCCTGGTGACCGTGAGCGATGCGGTCGGCGAGATCGCCAGCGTTCCAGAGGAGGTGATGAGTGTGACGGCAGGGCTGGCGGTGCCGTCGATGGTAAACACCACCATGCCCGTCGGTACGGTGGTGTTGTTGCTGGTGACGACCGCACTGGCCGTAAAGGCTGTATTCGTGGTGGGAGTCTCCGGGGCAATGGAGATCACGACACCGGCAGCGTTCGCAGGTGCCGGTGCTGCTTTGATCGCGGCCGCAAACTGAGCGCCGTCAAGCGAACCCAAGCCTGTGACGAGGTCATAGCCGATGGTGGCTGCATAACCGAGCTGACCGTTTGTGCAATCGGGGTAGCCGGTGGCGCAGGCGACGAAGTTGTTGCCGGAGGTAATGTCATGGAAGACGCTGCTCCCTGCCGTACCGGAGGCGGTCTTGTAGAGCAGCGGGTTGATGTTGCCGAGACCATTTTTGTTGCCGTTAGCCTGTTCCACGATGGCGAGCATGGCCGCAAAGTTGGGTGCGGAGAGGGACGTTCCGCCAACGATGCTCTTGAATTGCGATGCCGTGCAGGCGTCGGCGGCGACAGTAGCCCCGTTCAAATCCGCTGAACAGAAGGTGTAGCCATGGATATTCGGGCTGGCTGCGAAGCTGACGTCAGGAACATCGCGACGGCCGTCCGCAGGCACACCGGCAGCAGATTGCCAGGAGGGCTTGCCAAAGGCTTTGCTGGCACCGCCGCCGCTGCCGAGAACATAGGCTTTGGTGGGTCCGAGCGCCTGTTGCAGCAGCGCTGTGTCGTTCCAGGCGACCTCTGGAATGTAGCCAAGAGCGGAGCCGTTCTGGGTGTTGTTGGTGGAGGACCAGTAGCTTGAGGGACTGCTTACGTCGTTCAACGTAGTGCCGCCGACACCGGTGACATAGGCAGAGGAAGCGGGATAGGAGACAGTTGCGCCATCGATTGCAGTCTGGAATTGGCCGCTCGCGCTCTCGGAGACATCGCAGGTGGCGGCATCCGTGTCGCCGGAGGATGCGACCACTGTCTGGCCCTGTGCGTTGGCCTGCTGCAGGGCATACTCCAGGGTGGAGAGATTATTGCCGGTGATCGCTCCCTCGCAGGATCCGTAGCTGAGCGAGATGATCGGTGCGAGTTTGTTGTCGATGGCATAGAGCACGGAATCAAAGACGCTGGCGTTGGTGGAACTGCCGGTGTAGACGAAGTTGATGGTGGCGCCCGGAGCGGTCCCACCCGCGTACTCGATATCGATTTCGGACTCGCCCTCGTCTCCCGCACGGAGCAGAGATGTGCCGGTGTTGGGGACGAGGGTCAGCGTGGGTGCCTTCTGAGGCTGACCGGTGAGGCTCTGGAAGTAGCCGATCTGCGTTGCGTCCACGGCGGACTGGCCGGCGACGGCGATGGTGATACCCGAGCCATTGAAGCCGCTGCCCAGCAGCCCGGTCATGTTATAGATCTGGCGAAAGTCATAGGGCGTCAGATAGTAGTTGAGTGCGCCGGTATTGGGATTGGTCGTGGTCAGATCTGGCCGCGCAGCACGGACGCTCGCGGGAGCATCGACGGGGACGGCAGAACGGACGAGGCGGCTCTTCGGACGGAAGCTGCTGAGATTCGCAACGCCGGCAACTACCTGGCCGAAGGCCGACGGGATCTGGAGGTTTGTGCTGTTCTCAAAGAACTGCTCGCCATTCAGGTTGTAACGCTGCATGGATGTGCGGAAGGCAGACTCGACCTGCCCACTGCTGCCGCTGAACAGGATCGCATTGCGGCCCGGCGTAACCGATTCGACGTTGAAACCCTGTGAGGAGAGCCACTGCTTGAGTTTCGCGAGATCGCCATCGGAGACGCCGAAACGCGCGCCAAACTGCGCGGGGGTCATCCACTGGTGATAGCTCGGCGAGGAGGGATTGTTCTGGGCCGCGAGCAGCTGCTTAAGGTCTGCCTGCTGCGCGGCGGAGGGCTGCAGGGCGAGGCGCATCGAGGTGAGCTGCGTATCCGGCGACAAGGGCCCGGCCAAACCGGCAGATGCGGCATGCACAGAGCCGGACCGGGGGAGCTCCATGCGCTCAGCCAAGGAGACGGACGCAGAGACGCGATCCCGAAGAACCTGGGCCTGCAGATGAGAGGACGGAAGCAGGCCAGCACTGCCGCTTAGAAGGGTAATGAGGAAGGTACGAAGGGCGGACGAACGCCTGTGGGTGCGGACTGGCCTTTGGAGTTGCTCCATGAGAATCCTCTCAGCGTGTTAAGACCTATTTTGCCTGTTGAACTTGCCTGTTTCTGAGAAGAACACTCAGCATCTTTAAAGGTTGTGTATGAGGCTGGAAATTTAGGCGGTCAGCCACGTGAGGGCGCGGTCCAGATAGCCACGAAGGTCTTTGCGGGGCACGATGGCGTCCAGAAAGCCGTGCTGCAAAAGAAACTCCGATCGCTGGAAGCCCTCCGGCAGCTTCTGGCGGATGGTCTGCTCGATAACGCGAGGGCCCGCAAAACCGATGAGAGCACCCGGCTCCGCGATGTTCAGATCGCCGAGCATGGCAAAGCTGGCGGTAACGCCGCCTGTGGTGGGGTCCGTCATCAGGCTGATGTAAGGGATTTTTGCGGCGTCGAGCCTGCCGAGTGCGGCGGAGATTTTGGCGAGTTGCATCAGGCTGGCTATGCCTTCCATCATGCGTGCGCCTCCGGATGCGGAGACAATGATCAGCGCGTGACCGGTCTCGAGCGAGCGGTCGACAGCGCGGGCGATGGTTTCACCGACGACGGCACCCATAGAGCCGCCGATGAAGCCGTACTCCATGGCCGAGACAACAACGGAATGGTTGCCGATACAGCCGGTCGCGTTGATGATGGCGTCGTTCAGGCCGGTTTTCTTCTGCGCCTCTGCCAGCCGGCGCTTGTATGGCTTCAGATCCGTAAAGTTGAGCGGGTCTGTCGACACAAGATTCATATCGACCAGCTGGTAGCCGGGGTTGAGGAGCAGTGCCAGGCGTGTCCGCGCGTCGATGCGGAAGTGGTGATCACAATAGGGGCAGACCTCGCCGTTGCCCTGCAACTGAGCGCGGAAGATGGCTTTGCCGCAGGTTGGGCACTTGACCCAGAGCCCCTCTGTCCGGACGGTCTTCTCCGGTTCGTTGACGATCTCATTGTCCTGCCGTTTGAACCAGGTCATCGCAACTCAGTTTAGCGTGTCGCGATGCAAGAGACTTGCGAGAGAGATGCCAGATGATGATGCGCGATGAACTGTGGTTGAGATCAGGACAGAGTGATCCAGTACAGGCAGAGGTATTTCCGTCGACAAAGTTGTTTCGAGAAATTTGTTGCACATCAACAGAATCGAAGTTCGGGGGTCTTAAGACCCTAAAGTGTTATGGGCGAGTGCCGACCGAGGTGTACATGCTGATGGTGTGAACTCTCAATCGCTGCAAGCTGTGTTGGATGTGGTTGCCGATGTACCGCCTCAGATTGGGAGCCTGCTGGCTTCCGCCGCCTACAGCAGTTCAGCCTCTGGAGCTCTGCTGCTGCAGGTCAAAGGCGAAACGGGCCAGGTTATCGCAAGGTATGGGGATTGCGCCTACGAAGCTACTGTGTCGCAAGCGTTGATCTCGGAGTGTTTCGAGGAGGACGATACTCCCTACCCTGGGGGCCGCGCAATCCGGATCATTGCGCATGCGCGAGCGATGACGGGGCTAGGCTTTGCAGCCTGTATCCGGTGCGATCTCGATGGTGGGGATTCCCGCGTGCTCGTGGTGTGTGACCCGGACCCCAAGGTGCTCAGCGCCGCTCAGGGTTACGTGCTGCAGACGCTGGCAGCACAGATCGCGGATCAATTCGAGCTGCACCATTTGCGGCAGGCTCGGGAGGGTCGTGAATCGAACGGGAGCACAAGCGAGGAACGTCTTCGATTGCTCGAGTCCGTCGTGATTCACGCGAATGATGCTGTTCTGATTACCGAGGCTGAACCTGTTGACCTTCCGGGGCCCCGGATCACCTATGCAAATGCGGCATTCACAAGAACTACCGGGTACACGCCGGAGGAGGTGGTCGGACAGACGCCGCGCATACTGCAGGGGCCTTATACCGATCGAGCGGCCCTGGACAAACTCAAGCTGGCCTTGCGCGAGTGGCGCCCGGTCGAGGTAGAGCTGCTGAACGTCCGTAAGGATGGCACGCCGTTCTGGGTGGAGGTGAGCATCGTTCCGGTTGCGGATGAGACGGGCTGGTACACGCACTGGGTGTCCGTACAGCGCGACATCACCGAACGCAAGGCGAATGAGGAGAATGCGATACGCTTTCGGCTTGCCCAGGAGCACAATGTGGCTCTCGCCAACGAGGTGAAAGAGCGCATGCGCGCCGAGGCGGAGCTCGCCTACGCCGCTTTTCACGATCACCTTACCGGGCTACGCAATCGCGCCTTCTTCATGGACCAGTTGACGACCACCCTGGCGTCATCCGGTCACACAAGGGGAACGCAGGCAATCGTCTTTCTCGACCTGGACAACTTCAAGCTGGTGAACGATTCGCTGGGCCATGGCGCCGGCGATCTGCTCTTGCTTGAGGTCGCAAAACGGCTAAAGCTCTGCGCGCGCCCCCAGGACACGATTGCACGCATGGGCGGCGACGAGTTCACGCTTCTGCTGACAGGCCTGAAGGACGGTGTCGAGGCGACCTTGATCGCCGAAGAGATCCTGAGGGAACTCGCTACGCCAACTCAGATTATCGGGAACGAGATTGTGATTTCGGCGAGCATCGGTCTGAGTATCGGCACGTATGCGGAGGCTGAGCACATGCTGCGCGACGCGGATATTGCGATGTATCGAGCCAAGAAGGACGGCGGCGCCCGGTACGCGGTCTTCAACGACGAGATGCACCAGAAGGCGATGATGGCGCTTCAGTCCCGTATTGAGCTGCGTGCGGCGATCGAGCGAAGGGAGTTCGTTCTTTACTACCAGCCGCTCGTCGACATCACAACCGACAGGATCCGTGGTGTGGAAGCTCTGCTGCGCTGGCAGCACCCGGAACGAGGCCTGGTGATGCCGGGTGAGTTTATCGCGATCGCAGAAGAGACAGGATCCATTCTGCAGCTTGGTTCGTGGGTGTTGCACGAGGCGTGCCGGCAGTTTGCACATTGGCAACGCATGATGCCGGAGGGAGACGGCCTGAAATACAGCCTGAATGTTTCATCCCGGCAGCTGGATGATCCCGGGTTCTTTGGCGATCTCCGGAGTGCCCTGCAGCAGAGTGGGATACGTCCGGATGAGCTGGAGCTGGAGATCACGGAAAGCGTGTTTCTGGAGCGGCCTGAGCGTGTGAGTGCTTTGTTCGAGGCGTTGCGTGCCCTCCATCTGAAGATCGCCTTCGATGATTTCGGGACTGGCTACTCGTCGCTCAGCTACCTGGAGCGGTTCCATATCGATACCCTCAAGATCGACCGGTCTTTCGTGCAGCGCCTGATTACAGGTCATGCCAACGCCGACATTGTCCGCATGATCGTGGAACTTGCCGTGAAGCTCGGCATGGAGGTCTCGGCCGAGGGCGTGGAAGACCTGCGGCAGCGGGATGCGCTGGCCAGCTACGGTTGCAAAGTGGTTCAGGGTTATCTGTACGGGAGGCCTGTGCCGTTTGAAGAGATGCACGCGATGCTGGCGGGTGACCGGGTACTTACGCCTGTCTCGCTCGCCATGGAGATGAGCGTGCAGTGAAGTCAGACGTCCATCTGCAGTAGATCGGGGCTGTGGAATGGAACAAATAGGCTGAAGGTGGTGCCGCTTCGCTGAGGGTGCGTGCGAGACCGTACCTGCAGCGTGCCCGCGTGTTTGCGAACGATGCCGTCGGAGATCCAAAGGCCCAGGCCGGTTCCATTGATGCCCTTCGTGGTGTAGAAGGCTTCAAAGATATGGCGCACGGTTGCTTCCGGCATGCCGTGCCCGCTGTCGGCGATGGTGATGCGCAGGCCTTCACGATTGGTGCCCCATCGCCTGCTGTGGCTGGCACGCACCAGCAAGGTGCCGCCGTTGCGCATGGCGTCAATGGCATTTCCAACAAGGTTGTTGAGTACCTGGCGGATATCCCCTTCGAAACAGACGATGGTCTCTTCAGTACGCAGCTGCATCTTGAGATCGATGCGGGAGTTGTGCAGGCGCCCGCTGTAAAGCCCGATGACGCTGTCCAGCAGCTCGCGTGCCGTGACCGCGCGGGGACCCGTGGCCTGCCGATGGAAACGCAGGGTTTGTGCGGCGATCTGGGAGACGCGTGCAAGCTCCTTATTCGCGAGTTCCAGGTAATCCTTCGCGGTGCTGCTCATCTCTTCCACGCCGAGGAGATACAGAAGGTTGGTAACGGCCTCGAGCGGGTTATTGATCTCGTGCGAGATGGAGGCGGCAAGCCGGCCCACCGCGGCAAGCTTTTCGCTCTGGATCAGCGCGGCCTCGGCACGCTGCTGACTTGAGAGCTCTGTGAAGAAGGTGGCGATCTCATCCTCTGCGTCGCCCAGACGATGTGAGCGAAGGACGACAGCACCGACCAGAAAAGGAATGGCCTTGCCGTCCTTGGCCCGGTAGCTCTTGCGATAAGGCGCAGAGATGCCGCTGGCGCGCAGCCGCTCCAATGCCTTTGCCTCCTGCTCGGCGTATTCGGGGGAGGTCAGTTCCGCGATGCGTACCCGGTTCTGCTGCAGATCCTCCTCGGTGTAGCCCAGGGTTTGCAGCAGGGATGGGTTCATGTAGCTGATCTTGCCGTCAAAGTCCGAGATGCTGACGCCGACGCTTGCATTTTCGATGAGGCGGCGAAAACGCTCTTCGCTCTGGCGGAGTGCGTCGGCGGCGCGGCGCTTTTCATCAATGTCGCTCACGGCAACCACGCCACCCGCAACTTTGCCGTTGCCCTCCAGAACCCGCATGCCTGCGATGCTGACCCAGCGATACCGGCCGTCGCCCCGCCGGTAGAGGAAC
>CAXTSF010000070.1:900-6698 GCA_964246865.1 uncultured Terriglobus sp. | reverse complement strand
AGGAACTCTTCGGGCGAGACCGCCAGACCGGTGCGGATGGCCTTGGCGAGGGGGTATTCCTCTGCGGCCACACGCCGGCCCTCTCCGTTGTATGCGACATATTGGTCATAGCCCGCGATGTCGTCCGCGGGAAATGTGGGATGGCCAAGGATGCGCTCCAGGGCTGTATTCGTCATCAGGATCTCGCCCCGGCTGCCCGCGAGCATGACGCCGACGGGCAGATTGTCGAGCGTGACGCGGAGCAGTTCGCGCTCCGATCGCAGTTCGGCCAGGGCCCGGTCGCGTTCCAGAAATGCATCCCGCACCTGAAACTGCCGTTGCCGTGCGCGCAGGGCAGCGCGCACGCTGCTGAGCAGCGTTGCTGTATGAATCGGGCGTTCCAGGAGAACCGGATTTCCTAAGCGCAAGAGTGCTGCTGCCGCTTTTCCGCTCGCGATGGTATCGCGACCACTTTTCGTGAGAATAAGCAGAGGAAGGTCGGACCAGTGTGGCTGCCTCTCGAAGAAGCTTTCCAGTTCCCTACTGGCTGCTGGAGTAAGCACCTCTTCTGCGACGAGAAGTGCGCCTGGCGGCTCCTGCTCCATCTCCTGACAGGTTGTGGAACCGATGCCGCCGATCTCTCCGGCAATCTTGTGCTGCTGCAGAAGCTGGAGGATCATCTCGCCATCGCGAAGCGTGCTGCTGACTACGCGGACTGTCTGGTCGATCACGGCTGCACCGCCGGTGTGCCGACGCTCATGATCCTTCCATTTGTTCTGGAACACCGGTGAGAAGGCCGCGAAAACCTGTGAGAGGTTCGCCCACCTGGACTCCTTGATCGGTGATGCTCAGTTCACGAAGCGTCCGCTCGTGTTCTCCGACGCGCTGCTTGAGCACGGAGATGACCTTCCGGATGCGCCCTTTCGTTTCAAAGTAGCGCAGAAGGACGACGGTGTCGGCGAGGTAGCTGACATCCTCCGGAGACTGCATGGAACCGATGAGGCCGTGCTGTGCCATCACGAGAAAGGAGGTGACACCCTTTTGATTGAGGTAGGCAAACAGCTCGTGCAGATGGAGGACCAGATCGCGCTCGCCCGGCATGGCGTTCAAGAAGCCGTTCAGGCTATCGATCACAACAACCCGTGTGTCATGCTTCTCGACGTCGGAACGGATCTGGCTGATGAACTCTCCTGGGGAAAGCTCGGCCGGATCGACCTGGGACATGCTCAGAGTCCCCCGTTCGATCTCGGCACCTACGTTGAGGCCCATGCGAGTCGCGCGCTCCTTCGCGATGCGCAGAACCTCGTCAAAGGCGTAGATGATGGCACGATCGCCGCGGCGGGCAGCAGCATAGGCGTACTGCATGGTGAGGCTGGTCTTGCCGACGCCGGCGGGACCGAGCACAAGCGTAGTGGAACCGCGAGCGATGCCACCGCCAAAGATCTGGTCCAGCGGTGCGATGCCACTGGCAACACGCTCTGAGGGAAAATTCGCATCATGATCGGCCGCAACCAGACGTGGATGGACGACGACTCCACCATAGTTGACGCTGTAATCGTGAAAGCCCTCGCGAAAGGCCGATCCGCGAAGCTTGACGATTTCCAGCTGGCGGCGTGTCCTTCCGTAGGAGCGGCTCAGCTTGTCGAGCCGAATGACCCCATGAGCGATGCTCTGCAGCTGGAGGTCTTCCCCCTGTGCGGTGCGGTCGTCCAGAAGCAGAACAGTGGTCGACCGTCCGACAAAGAAGTGCTTGAGTGCCAGGAGCTGCCGCCGGTAGCGCATCTGGTCAGCCGCCAACAGCCGGAGTTCCGACAGTGAATCAATCACGAGACGGTCAGGGGTAACGCGGTCAATTTCGGCCGTGAGGCGCTCGATGGTCTGAGCCAGTTCCACTTCACTCGGGTGAAAGACGGTGTACTGCTGTTCGGGGCTGAGGCTCGCTTCATCCGGAGTGAACTCCGCGATGGGGAGTTCGGCAACGTCCCAACCATGGGAGCGGGCTGAGGCCTGAAGCTCGCTCACGGGTTCAGACAAGGTGATGTAGAGGCCGCGTTCTCCCGCCCGTTCGCCGGAGATGATGAACTGCATCGCGAGAGTTGTTTTACCGGTGCCGGGATCCCCCTCAAGCAGGTACATCTGCCCGGATGGGAGGCCACCCTGCAAAATGTCGTCCAGGCCATCAACGCCCGTGGCAAGACGTGTTAGGTCGTGCATGAATCCCCCAGCGGCTAGCATACCGTCAGTGGCAAAGTTTAGCGCGGGAGGGCAAGCGGTATTCGCGACCAGGCGTGAGTGGAATCTGTTATAGGCTGGCAGGACTTATGGCCGACTCCTCCGCAGCGCTGCGACCAAAGAGCCACTACGAGATTCTGGATGGGCTGCGCGGTGTAGCGGCCATTCTTGTGGTGATCTTTCACACGTTCGAGGTGTATGCGGACGAGAACCGCTTCAAGCAGATCATCAATCACGGCTACCTGGCGGTGGACTTCTTCTTCCTGCTTTCAGGCTTTGTGGTGGCGTATGCGTATGACGATCGCTGGGGCCGGATGTTCCAGTGGGAGTTTTACAAGCGGCGCGTGATCCGGCTGCAGCCCATGGTGGTGATGGGCAGCGTGATCGGTGCGGCTTTCTTCTATCTGCAGAAGGGGCCCGCATTTCCTCTGATTGCGACAACACCGGTGTGGAAGGTGCTGCTGGCGATGGTGATAGGCGCCACGCTGATTCCGCTGCTGCCCTCCATGGACATACGCGGCTGGAGCGAGATGCATCCGCTGGACGGGCCAGCTTGGTCGCTGTTCTTTGAGTACATCGCAAACCTGCTGTACGGGTTGGGTCTACGGAAGCTGTCGAAGCGGATGTTGGGTGTGCTGGTGCTGCTATCAGCGGGGTTGCTGGTGCAGTACCTGCTCTGGGGGCATCGCGGTGACGTGATTGGCGGGTGGGCGGTTGACCGGACGCAGATGCACATTGGCTTTGCACGCATGCTGTATCCGTTCTTTGCGGGTGTGCTGCTGATGCGGATGGACTGGCGTGTGCACGTACGCGGCGCGTTTGCGGTGTGCAGCGCGCTGCTGGTGTTGGTGTTCGCGGTGCCACGGATCGGCGGGCCGGATCATGTGTGGGTGAATGGACTGTATGAGGCGGTGTGCATCCTGCTGGTGTTTCCGCTGATCGTGGCGATGGGCGCAGGCGATACGGTGCAAGGGGCGGCGTCGTTGAAGGTGTGCCGGGCACTGGGAGGTATTTCCTATCCGCTGTACATCACGCACTATCCGCTGATCTACACGTACTGGTCATACGTGACGCGCACGCACCTGCGGCCGGCGTACGGAGCTGTGCTGGGAGCGGGGCTGCTGGCAACGGCTCTGACGGTGGCGTATGCGTGCCTGAAGCTGTACGACGAGCCGGTGCGCGCGTGGCTGAGTGCGCGTTTCCTGGCACGGCGTGCGGAGGCGGTGCCGGGGAGTGTTGCGGTGCCGCAGTAATGGTTCTCGCATGGACGAGTGCAGCGAATACGCGACTGTGCTGCGCTCCGGTGTGACAAAGACAGTAAGGGCACCCGATACCCGGGTGCCCTTACGTCTCTTTGGATTTGCAGCGGCTCAGATACGCATGGGCATCAGGATGTAGCGGTACTTCTGTTCCTCGTTGCCGTCCTCCGGCCGCATCTGGCCGGCGCTTTGCGCGTCTTTGAACTCGAGGCGTACCTCACCCGCTGTGCCGATCGCTTTGATGAAATCGATAAGATAGGACGAGTTAAAGCCGACCACCAGCGGGTCGTAGTTGTAGGGCGTTTCGATAATGTCCTCCGACTCACCTGCGTCCGCGGAGGAGGAAGATATCCGAAGCTCATTCTGCTCCAGCCGGAGCTTGATGGCACCGGAGCGCTCGTCCGCAAACTGCGAAACACGCTGCAGGGCACCCATCAGGTCGTCGGAGCGTACGATGACGAATTTGTTGTTGTCGCGCGGAAGGACTGCCTCGTAGTTCGGAAACTGGCCGGTGAGTTTGCGGCTGGTCAGGACACGCCCGCCGATACGAAAATAAAGTGTTGTCTCATCGTCCGCGAACTCGACGTAGTCCTCAGCCTCGGTCGCTGCGGATGTGCTCGCCAGAAGGGACTGCAACTCGCCCAGAGCCTTGCGCGGGATGAGCGTCTTACGTTCGCCACTCATGCCCTCGAGCGATTCGCCGATGCGCTCAACGTGCGCCAGACGATGGCCGTCCGTGGCGACCATGGCCATGCTCTCGGCCTTGAGCACGAGCAGAGCACCGTTGAGCGTGTAGCGCGACTCCTCCGACGAGATGGCGAAGATGGTCTTTGCAATCATGGAGCGCAACGCAGATGCGGCAATACGCGTGCCGCCGGCAACGGGAAACTCCGAGACCTGGGGAAAGTTTGCCCGTGCCATGCCGACCATGCGGGTGTTGGAGCGGCCTGCCCGGATCTGCACCCAATGGTTGTCCATCAGCTTGATGGAGACCTCACCCTCGGGAAGAAGGCGGATGTAGTCGTAGAGCTTGCGCGCGGGAATGGTGCAGGCTCCAGGCTTTTTTACCTTCGCACTGCAGGAGGTCTTCAGTGACTGATCCAGGTCGGTCGCGGTGATGATCAGACGATCGTCGACAGCCTCGAAAAGAAAGTTGGAAAGGATCGGGATCGTCGTCTTTCGCTCGACGACGGACTGGGCCGCGGTGAGTTCACGCAGCAGCTCGGCCCGCGATACGGTGATCTCGAGGTTCCCAAAAGCCGGCGGCGCGGATGGGTTTTTGGAGCCTTCAGCGACAAACGGTGAGTAGTCGGTGGTAGACACAGCAGGACCTCCGGAAAGACAGGGTGCAGGGTGAGCTGAGCGGCGAGGCGATGCAGATGCGAAACGGAGGTCGGCTCGTCCGGCAGCTGAATGAGTCCAAGCGTACCACCGGAGGTTCGGTTGCGGAACGAGGCTTTTCGCCCTCCCTGTGAAGATCGACGACAGCAAGTGGATGGGAAGCGCCGGCGCCAGTTTGAGTCGAGAGCGAGGTGCTTGTAAGAACAAAAGCTTTGTAAGAGAGATTGTCCGTAGTAGTCCCTCGTTGTTGACGGAAATGTGGAGAAAGGGTGTATCTCAACTACAACGAAGGTGTTAGTGCCACAACGCGATCTAGAGAACCCGGACGCACACATGCGAAGAAGAGGAAGAACACGGAGCTCCTTCTCAATGCCGGCACAGAGTTTCCTACTCTTCCACAGGACTGGTTGCTGCCGTGTGCCGGCATGACCTTTGAGACAAGGAGAAAGGGTCGTTGTAGCCGTAGAACATAGCCGGTCCAGTGCGCGTGTTTGCACATCTTTGGAGGTGTCATGAGGAAAGCCGGTCTTCTACACAGGTTCAACAGGCGGCAGAACAGGTGTGGATTCGCAGGCTGCAGGAGAGCCGCTTAGCGCCGCCGGTACAGGGTGAGATCCCCAAAGTGGCGTACCGGTGTCCACCGGGTGCGGACCTCCTCCGCGAGCAAGGCACCGAGCTGGTAAGGGATCCGGCGCTGCCGGTAGCGGTAGCCGAATCGCATGGCGAGCTTGACGGGGGTATTGGGCAGCGGCTCGGTGTAGGTCTGCAGCGTCGTGGGCATCAGTATCCAGGCATGCTCTCTCATGTCACGGATTTTGCGTTGTTCACTCGCTTCATCCCAGACCTCTGCCAGCCCTGGGTAGTAGTCGGGTAAGAAGAGGCCGCTGTGGCGCAGCTGCAGCTCCACGGTGAGCGGGACGCTGGAGAGCACGGGGGTTCCCACAGCGGAGGCGTTACCGGTTGCCTGCCGCATCGCCGCGATGTCGA
>CAXTSF010000070.1:0-890 GCA_964246865.1 uncultured Terriglobus sp. | reverse complement strand
GACTGAGTCCAGAGCAGGAGCAGGGCCAGAGCCGCTGCCCAAAGCCGCTGCCGCGCGGCTGAAAAGCGGGAGACGGATACTGCGGAGAGTACGAAGACACCGAAGCCGTAGAAAACAACATGCAGCGGATCGCAGCGGCCCAGAGCTCCGGGCAGCATGCCGAGTGACAGGGAGAAGAGAGCCGCCAGCAGGGGCGCTTTCTCCGTCCGGGCGCGGAGCGCAAGACCGACGGCTACCGGGACGAGCCAAATGACCGCCAGGCCGTAGAGCACAAGGTGCGGGGAGGGTTCAGGGATGAGGTTCAGGGCACCGCCCGCAGCCTGGCCCAGCCGATGCAGGAAAAGCCGGCCAAAGGCGAGAAAGAAAAACGCGGACGAAACCACGGGAGCGAAGAGCAACCAGAGCTCACCGCGTCCCCATCGCCGCGCGAGTACCAAGGCAAAGGTGACGATCCCGGCGGCCATACCAACACCAAGCTCCGGAGAGATGAGCAGCACGATCAGGTGTGCAACGGCGCACGCGAGGCATCGTGCAGTCAGCGAGGGACGCGTCACTGCCCAGACAAGGAGAGCGAAGGGTGCCGCGAACTTGAAGAGCGAGTAATTGGGACCGGCGAGTGGATGCAACTGCAGGGCTGCGAAGAACAGCAGTGTGCCGGTCCGCCAGGCTGGCGTGAGAGGCAACCGGTTCAGCAGGTAGACGACGAAGAGCAGCCCAAGCGCGTTCATGGCGGCAAGGGTGAGGAAGTAGGTCTCTGTGACAGACAGGCCGTAGGTGCCGAGCAGGCGAGCCGCAAAGACCTGGGGGTAGAGAAGCAGAGGTCCGTAGGGGAATTCGAGGTCGCGATAGATCAGCATGTGGTAACGCAGGACGTCGCGGGTGCGCTCGAT
>CAXTSF010000069.1:0-14025 GCA_964246865.1 uncultured Terriglobus sp. | reverse complement strand
ATCTTGCCCTGCTCCTGCAGCTTCTTAATGGGGGCAAGTGACTCCTCTACGGGAACCTTCGGGTCGATGCGATGCAACTGCCACAGATCGATGGTCTCCACCCGGAGACGTCGAAGGCTCATCTCGACCTCCTGTTGCAGATACTCCGGCCGGCCCACGGGCAGCCATTGATTCGGGCCGGTACGGACCAGGCCGCCCTTTGTTGCGATGACGACTCCCGCCGGGTAAGGCGCGAGCGCCTCGCCGATCAGCTGTTCGCTCACATACGGGCCGTAGCTGTCGGCTGTATCGATGAAGTTGATTCCGAGCTCCACAACGCGCTTCAGAAGGGTCTTCGCCGCCGCAGGATCACTCGGCTCACCCCAGATGCCATCGCCCGTGATGCGCATTGCGCCGAAGCCAAGCCGGTTTACTTCCAGATCTCCGCCAAGCTTAAAAGTGTTTGCATTTGCGATACTCGTGCTCATCCTTTTTGGATGCTCGGCAGCTGCTTCCGACGCGATGGGAGAACGCCAGAGACGGACAACCGTCCAGAGCTTGGCTGCTTGCGTCTAAAGAGGGGAAATCCATGGCAAACTCTCGTCTACACGCAATGCTTCTCCTGCCCTTCCTGTCTGGGCCGGTACCGCTTCCGGCTCAGCAGGCTCACCAGCCGCTCCCGATGGAGAGTTCCCCTGGAAGTGGTCTGAAGCGCAGCCGGCTCTACCTGAAGGATGGTTCCTACCAGATTGTGCTGTCATACCGGGTGCAGGGCAGCAACGTGGTTTACCGCTCGGCAGAGCGTGCCGGCGAGGAGGAGCAGATTCCTCTGCGACTCGTCGATCTGCCTGCGACACGCGCCTGGGAGTCAAAGCGCGATGCATCTGCCGCGGGTAAGCCGGAGCTGGACCCCGAACTGGCCAAGGAAGAGGCCGACCGGGCCGCCCGCACACCGGAAGTCGCGAAAGATCTCAGTCTGCCGGAGAGCGACAGCGTGCTTGCACTGGACACCTTCCAGGGCCAGCCACAACTGGCCGTCCTGCAGCAGACGGACGGCGAGCTCAATCGTCAGACAGCGCACAACGTCCTGAAAGCAGCGGTGAACCCACTGGCCACGGCACACCAGCTGGTTCAGATCAAGGGCGTGCGTGCCCCGGTACAGCTCCATGTGCCGGATCCAGAGATCTTCATCCGCCTGGACGAAGCGGACCCAGGGGAAGCATCCGGTTCGGCCTTTCAGGTGGACACCGGCGGCGCAGGTGTCCGCAAGAGCTCCCGGGCTTCCTCTCAAAGCCATTACGTCGTTGTGCGGGCGGAGGTCCGGCAGGATGTACGGGTCGTCTCCAGTTTCAACATCGGCATGCTGGGATCGGCGAAGCGGCAGGAGGAGGTCATCGATACCGCGCAAACCGTTCTTCCAGGTGGCCATTGGATCAAGATCGTGCCGAAGGAGCAGCTGACTATCGGGGAGTATGCGCTGATGGAGATCCTGGATGACCGCAATGTCAACCTGGGTGTATGGGATTTCGGGATACACCCGACAGCAGCTGCCAATCGTGACGCACTCCTCCCGCAGCCTCGCCGGAAGCCGGCGCTGGCACCGCGCCGTGCTCAACCGGAGTAGAGCTCGCCCCTGGGGCGAGCAATCAGCCGAGCTGCTCTGAGTCGATCACGCCCGGCGAAAAAACCAGACCCTGTCCGGCAACGCCGAGGTTGTCGCGCGTGGATCCTTTCACGTGGTACATCATGTCGTCGGCAGCCTTGATGATGCGTTCAATGTTCGTGCCGTCCTCGGGAAAGGTGGCCAGGCCGAAGGACGCCCTGAGTTCCAACGCCAGACCCTCATTCGTCAGGAAACGCCGGCGCCGCAATTCCTGGAAGAGTTTTGTCGCGAGGTCGACGGCGGCGGTCTTCCCGTGATCCGGCATGAGCACGACGAACTCGTCTCCGCCATAACGAAAGCCGGCATTGCTTGGCCCTATGCAGGCCTTGATCATATCGGCAACCTCACGCAACAACCGGCTGCCGACAAGATGACCGTGTGTATCGTTGACGCCCTTGAAATGATCGATATCCAGAAAGAGCAGGCTGAACGACCGGCGATCCGGAGATCCGAGCTGTTCTTCGAGACGCGTATACAGATGCCGTGAGTTGAAGAGGCCGGTGCAGTCATCCGAGATGGAGAGTTCATAGATCTTCTTCATCTGGGCGGCATTACGAACCGCGATGGCTGAGAAATCGCAGAGAACCCGCAGGAACGAGACACTGTAATCCGAAAGGAGATCGATCTTCGAGTTCAGCAGCTGGATGACCCCGACCACGCCGTCCTCCGCGGAGCGAACAGGCACACAGGCGATGGAATGAATGTTCAGCCCTGGATTCCGCTGGCCAAACTCGACCCAGCGCGGTTCCACACTCGTGTCCGGAACGACAAGCGGATTGCCGGTGGCAGCCACCCAGCCCGCAACGCCCTCGCCCATCGGCACGCGCAGACCCCGAAGGCTGTTGGAGTCTTCCCCCACCGCGATGACGTAGTACAGATCGTTGCGTTCCTTATCCACCAGCATCATGGACCATCGTTCCGGACCGAAAAACTGCGCCATCTTGGTCATGACAGTGGTCAGCACAATCTCAAGCTCGAGGGTGGAGGTGAGCGCCCGCGCCACATCATGGAAGAGGCGGGTGTAGTCCTGCTGGATGGCCGCGGTGAACGCGATTTCGCGATCACGTTGTGATTGTTTTCTTATCGAGCTTCGCTGAAATAAATTCTGGGGCATGGGACCCTCTACCAACGCCACTCAAACGATAACCTGAAGGCACAGACGAAGACTATGGCTCGATCTGTGTACGACAAAGAATGACACACCCGTGTGCCGCGTGCTTCCTAACCGCCGATATGAACCATACTGCGAGCCGGCTTCAGAAAGCCCGGCTCACCGATGTGGTGCCGCTGTTCCTTGGTGCCGATGACATCATGGACGTAAGCTGACAGCAGATCATCGCTTGCACCTCGAAGCATGCGTCCGTAGAGATCGTGATCTGTCTGCGAAAAGAGGCATGTCCGAAGCTTGCCATCCGAGGTAAGCCGGAGTCGGGAGCAGTGCCCGCAGAACGGGCGGGACACAGGTGCGATGATGCCGATTTCGCCAATGCCGTCTGCGAAGGTGTAGCGGCGGGCAGTCTCACTGGCATGGTTGGGTGGCAGTGCCACAACGGGTGCGACCCGCCCAAGACGATCCAGTATCTCGGCCTCACGAACGACGACATCGGGCGACCAGATCCGGTCTTCCTCCAGCGGCATGAACTCGATAAAGCGAAGGATGACCCCCTCGCGGCGGCTGAACTCACCAAACAGCTCGATCTGGTCGTCATTGAAGCCGCGCAGCAAAACACAATTTACCTTCACAGGGGCCAAACCGGCATCCTGCGCCGCGTGGATGCCATCCAGAACGCGATGGAGCGCCCGTGGAACGCGGGTGATGCGTGTGAAGGTTTCGCTATCGACGGCATCCATGCTGACCGTAATCCGGCTGAGGCCGGCATCACGCAGGCCCCTGGCCATCGGAGCAAGGAGATGTCCATTCGTGGTGAGCGCAATATCGAGCGGAGCGCCGTCTCCGGTAGGTGCGTTGTTGTCGTCATAAGCGGTACGAAGCGTGGACAGGCTGCGGATCAGATCGAGCAGTCCTTGCCGCAAGAGAGGCTCACCCCCCGTGAGACGGACCTTCTCAATGCCCATGCCAACCAGCAGCCGGGTGATGCGCGCATAGTCCGCAATTGGAAGCTCGCTGTACTGCGCTCCCGCCTCGCCTGTGCGGCAGTAAACACACCGGTAGTTGCAGCGGTCGGTGACAGCCACCCGTAGATCCGTAATGGCGCGGCCAAACTTGTCACGCAGCCGCGGCAGCACCGCTCCTCCCGCCAAGGGTGGAGCACCGGCGGGTGCGACGTCCGGGATGGGTAAGGTGGTTGCCACGATGGTTAGATCAGCCCCTCCCATTGGATGCGCACCGGGCATGATTGACCCTGACGGAAAGGCCCGTGCCTTGAAAGGACACGGGCCCTTCGCGCACAGAAGCTCCTAGTAGCTGGTGAACTCGTGCATGCCTCGGCGAAGCTGCAGCCCCACCAGTAAGGACACGACGGCCAGTGTGCCGGTGATGGCAGCCCAGTAGGCGATCATGTGATGGAAGGCAGGCGAGTGTGTAAGGTCCTGGCCCACCCACAGCGACAAGATGCCTGTGACGATCACGGCCTGAAAGCCGATTACCAGGAAGAGCTGCCCGCGGCGCCGCCTGGCGTCCAGCCGCTCCACGGCGTCAGGGGATAGACTGCGTTCTTCATAGGGCAGAGCGAGGTTCGGCATGGGTGCGGTCATCTCCTCAACCTTCCCATTACAACATACCGGTCCTTATGGCCGCAGGTGCTGTTGGGATGGACACTTGGCACCCGGGCTGGGAGATGCGGATGCCGTAAGCACTCGATGTACAGACGGCTCTCCGGACCCTGATCCACATCTCCCCACCACGGCAGCCGTTTCCACAGACACCGAGTATGCCGGCTATCTGGGTTCAGGCAGTTGCGCCTGTCACGAGAAAGCTGAGCGTTTCAGCCGGCAGCTGGCCTCCGTTTTGAAAGAAGTCAACGAAGTCCGCATTGTTGTTGAGGGTAGGCGGATTACCCGGGGAGAGCGGCTGGCCAAAGACGAGGGGCGACTCGAAGAGGGTTGACACCATGCAGCCTCGCCCGTTGGTCATCGCGAAGCCGGACGATGCATCGGCGGAGAGAACAAACCTGCGCGGCGGCTGGTTTGAGAGGATGGTTTCGCCGAAGTATGTCGACGAGTAGGCCTGTTGCCGGCCGTTCACCGTAACACTGATGAGGACGGCACCGGGTGTATTCGGGCTGCCCTGCGAACGATCATAGGTGCACACCGAGGGCGAAACGCGGCATTTGCCATTGGAGTTGAAGTAGGACGGAACATACTGAAGATGGAGAGTAATCGTCTTGCCGGCCAGGTTGGCCCCCGGCGCTCCAAAGAGACCGGCTTTGTCTGTGGTCTGAGCACCCGAGATCGTACCGGTGATGTTTTCTGTGATCATCGAAGTGGATTGAGCTTGAAGCATGGGCGAAAGCAGTGCAGCGGTCCCTAGAACGAGTGAGTACATGCGCATGGAAAACCCTCGGATTCTGCGTTGGCGGTGGCGGACAAGCGAAGTCCGCATGGACCTCGCAAGGGGGAGAAAACGAGACCACGAACCAGAACAAGGCCATACTGCAGGACACTCTCAGGTGTGATTGCAAACTTATCTTAAATCGTTGATCCTGCTTTGCAGCCCGGAAATAACTAGCTGTTCTCCTGATCCGTTTTGCAGCCCAGCGAAGGAATTTCGTTCCTTCAGCAGCAAACCGTTCCACCCACTCGACAGCACCCGATCCTACAGGGAACCGGGGGCGCGAGGAGTTTCTTCTTCACGCCTCGATCAGGCCGTAGCGCCTCTGCCAGTGCTGCTTCAGCTGTCTCCGGACAGTAGCCCGGTCATCTTCGGTGACGCCCTCCGTGCGAAGGCTGGCAAAGTCCTCGGCCTCTCGCTTTGCAAGTTCGAGCAGCCGTCGATCCCGGGCAAGGTTGGCGATGCGGAAGTCAGGCATGCCTGCCTGCTTTGTTCCGAAGAATTCACCTGGACCGCGCTGCTGCAGATCCAGCTCGGCAAGCTCGAAGCCGTTCTCCGTACGCACCATCGCGTCCAGCCGCTGCTCGGCCTCTGCCGAGATCTTCTCGCCTGTCATCAGGACGCAGAAGCTCTTCGCACTGCCGCGGCCCACACGGCCACGAAGCTGATGCATCTGGGCCATGCCGAAGCGCTCCGCATGCTCAATCACCATCACGGTGGCATTTGGCACGTCCACACCGACCTCGATCACGGTCGTTGAGACGAGGACGTCGATCTCTCCTCGCGCGAAGCGCCGCATGACAATCTCCTTGTCATCCGCCGGCATGCGGCCGTGCAGCAAACCGATGCGGAGATCGTGAAGCGCACCATGGCGCAGTTCCTCAAACATCTCCGTTGCCGATCGCAGGTTCGGCGCCGCCGCGAAGAGCTTTTGAGGCTTCTTCGAAGCCACCTTTTTCGCGGGATGCGCCATTTGCAGGATCGTGGCTGCCGCTGCCTTCTTCGCAAGCGTCTTCTGTGGCTTCTGTGGTTCAGCCGGCGAGCTGTCGGCAACGGGATCGGAAGGGAAGTCCAGCTCCGGCTGATCATCCTTGTTGCCCTCAATCACCGGATAGACGATGTAGGCCTGCCGGCCACGCTTGACCTGCTTGCGAAGAAACTGCCAAACCTCTTCGGCACGCCCGGCCGAGGTGCGGCGCGTGGTGACCGGCGTGCGCCCCGGTGGAAGCTCGTCAAGGACAGATACATCCAGATCGCCATAAATCGTGAGTGCAAGCGTTCTCGGAATCGGGGTTGCCGTCATCACCAGCACGTCTGGATCTCCCTCGCCGGGCTTCTTCATCAGGGTGAAGCGTTGCCGGACACCAAAGCGATGCTGCTCATCGACGATCACCAGGCCCAGCGAGGCGAAATCGACCCTGTCCTGAATGAGCGCCTGCGTACCCACAATCAGTTCGGCTTCGCCGTTCGCGATGCGCATGCGGCTGCGGCGCTTCTGGGCCGTATCCAGCGAGCCGGTCAGCAGCGTGATTTTGTAGGGACGGGGTGAGCGCGCCAGCAGCTTACGCGCCGACAGATAGTGTTGCGTGGCCAGGATCTCTGTCGGTGCCATCAGCACGGCCTGATAGCCGTTTTCGATGGCGACCAGCGCTGCCTCCAGCGCGACGATCGTTTTGCCTGAGCCCACGTCGCCCTGCAGCAGCCGGCGCATCGGTTGCGGTTGCCGCATATCCGCTACGATCTCCCCCAGAACGCGCTTCTGCGCCGCGGTTGGACGAAACGGCAGCACCGCCTTGATGGCGTTCCGAACGCGCTCGTCGGCCTTGAAAGCGACACCGGCACGGTCGCGGAGGCGCTTCCGCTTCAGCTCAAGGCCGAGCTCCAGATAGAAGAGCTCTTCAAAGATCAGCCGCCGGTGCGCTGGCGTGCTGAAGCTTTGCAGCTCCTGCATGGATGAGCCAGGAGGCGGGAAGTGGGCTTCGCGCAGGGAAGCCAGCCGGGGCGGCAAGGCAAGCCGGCGCGCAATGGTCGCGGGTACCGTCTCCGGCAGCGGCGCTCCCTTCGAAAGATCCTCCAGCAGATGCCACACCACCTGGCGGAGCCATCGTGAACCCAGCTTGGAGCCCCACGGCGTCGTGCCGCCCAGCGACTCATAGACCGGAACGATGCGTCCGATCTCCAGCATGGCGGCCAGATCGTCTTTACCCGTTTCTGCGGGCATGGGCAGCAGTTCAAACTGCGGTTGCATCATCTTGAAGCTGGTGGTTGAGCGAGAGGGTTCGACTTTGCCGTAGAGCGCGACGCGTTGGCCCGGCTGGAACCTGTCCTTGAGGTAGCTGGCACCGAACCACATCGCCTTGAGCGATGACGTACCCTCGCCCACCGTCATCTCAAAGATCGGTACGGAGCGGGTCCGAAGCAGGATGGAGCCGCGCACCTCTCCGATGACCGATGCCATTTCCCCGGCTTTCAGATCGGAGAAGGGTGTGGGATGGAGCCGGTCCTCATAGCGGAAGGGCAGGTGGTAGAGGAGATCTTCCACGGTCTGTACACCGCGCTTCTGCAACGCTTCCGCGTTGCGCGGACCGACGCCCTTGACCATCTGTACGGGCGTGGAGAGCTCAACCATCATCTGCGATGCTACACAAAAAGCCCTGCTAGACTTGAGTTTCGCGTGCGTACCGGCTGCGCATGGCAAAGGCGAGATGGCAACGGTTCAACTGGACAGTGTGCGCAAAGTGTACGAGGCCAAGGTGGCGGTGGAAGGTCTGTCCTTGCGCATCGAGCCGGGTACGATGTTCGGTCTGCTCGGGCCGAACGGTTCCGGTAAGACCTCCTCGATCCGCATGATGATCGGTATCACCGTTCCAGACTCCGGCACGGTTCAGATGTTCGGGAAGCCGTTCGACCGTGGTCTCTTGAAACGGGTCGGCTACCTGCCTGAAGAGCGCGGCCTTTATAAGAAGATGAACGTCCTGGATCAGCTGGTGTTCATGGGCCAGTTGCACGGTCTTGCCGCGGGTGAGGCATCCCGGCGCGCGAAGCAGTGGTGCGAGCGGCTGCAGATCACCGAGGCCATGCCAAAGAAGACCGAGGAGCTGTCCAAGGGCATGCAGCAGAAGATTCAGTTCATCGCGGCGCTGATGCACGATCCGGAACTGGTCATCATGGACGAACCCTTCAGCGGTCTCGACCCGGTGAATGCGACACTGCTGCAGGACACCTTGCTGCAGCTGCGCTCGGAGGGGAAGGCGATCCTCTTCTCCACCCACCGCATGGATCAGGTTGAGAAGATGTGCGATGCGATCACGCTGATCCATCGCGGCCGTGTCGTGCTCCAAGGTGGTATGCGGGAGATCAAGATGCGGTATCCGCGCAACCGGGTTGAGGTGATGTTCGAGGGAGATAACTCGTTCCTGCGGAACCCGGCTGTGGAGAGCGTGAAGGAGTATGGCGGCATGGCAGAGATCAAGCTGCGCGAAGGTCATCTGGATGCGCAGCCAATCTTGGTCGATGCCGTGAATCGCAACACACGCATCCTGCGCTTTGAGGTGAAAGAGCCGACCCTGGAAGAGATCTTCATCGAGGCAGTCGGAGGTAACGTCGATGCATAACATCTTTCTGATTGCACGCCGCGAATACCTGGAGAGGATCCGGACGAAGAGCTTCATCATTGCGACCATCCTCATTCCGCTGCTGATGGGCGGCGGCATTGCGGCGTCGATCCTGCTCGCAAGGAACTCCAAATCCAACGCGCACCTGGCCGTGATCTCGACCGACGAAGCGCTGGCGACGGATCTTCAGAATGAACTGGAGCACGGCAAAGACAGCGAAATGATTGTGGATGTCATCTCTCCGCCGGGAGCCAACACCCGGGCAGAGCTGAATGGCGAACTCAAGCGAAAGTCGCTTGACGGATATCTCTGGATCAATCCGCCTCGCGGCGACGGGGACCGTCCGCAAGTGATCTACCGGCAGGGGTCGTCCGCGGACATCTCCACGCGAAGCAATGTTCGCAGCGTGCTTAGCCGCGTGCTGACACGCGAGCGCCTGGTGAAGCAGGGCATGAGCGCCACCGAGGTGGATGCCATGCTGACGCCGGTAGACATGCAGGCTGACGAATCCGGCGGCACGGACAATACCGCTCTGAACTTCGCGAGCGCCTATGTGCTCTTTTTTCTCATGTACATGGTCATCATGCTTTACGGCATGAACGTGGCACGATCGATCATTGAGGAGAAGACCTCGCGCGTCTTTGAGGTGATGCTGGCGACGGTCCGCCCCGGCGAGATGATGGCCGGTAAGGTGATCGGCGTCGGTTCTGTAGGCCTCACGCAGGTATCCATCTGGATGCTGGCAGCGGCGCTGCTGACAGGGACAAGCCTGGTGGGCCACTTCATGGGTGGCAACACGCACATCACCGTTTCGCCGGTCCAGATTGCCGCGTTCCTGGTCTACTTTCTGCTGGGGTATCTGCTGTATTCGTCGATTGCGGCGGCTCTGGGTGCCATGACGAACTCGGAGCAGGAGCTCCAGCAGCTGAACCTCTTTCTCGTCATGCCGCTTGCGATCTGCATGTTTTCGCTCGCCGCGGTGATCACGGCCCCGGACGGCAAGCTCGCCACCACACTGTCCCTGATTCCGTTCTGTACGCCACTGCTAATGTACATGCGCATCGCGCTGGGCCATGTGCATCCGGCACAGATCGCACTTTCGCTTGTGCTGATGGTGGCGACCATCTATGCCGTGCTCTGGGTTGCGGCGCGCATCTACCGTGTCGGCATTCTGATGTATGGCAAGCGGCCAACGCTGCCGGAGATCGTGCGCTGGCTGAAGTACAGCTAGGCCTGTTCATGTCAAGAACGAAACGCTCGTCCCCGCTGAATCGTGCCACTCCCGATGCGGAGCGTTTCCTTTCGCTCGCGCGGGAGCACACGATGATTCCTGTCTTCCGTACAGTGACGGCGGATCTCGAGACACCGGTGTCTGCCTTTCTGCGTGTGGCGGCGAACATGCCCGAGGCGTTCTTGTTGGAGTCGGTTGAGGGTGGCGAACGCGTCGGCCGCTATACCTTCATCGGTATACGTCCCTATCAGAAGCTGGAGTCACGCGGAACTGCCCTTGAGCTGACCAGCGGCAAGAAGAGGCGGCGCTACCAGGGTGACATCTTCGCCGAGCTGAAGCTGGCTCTCGGTCAGCACAAACCCGCGAAGCTGCCGGGCCTGCCACCTTTCACCGCGGGCGCTGTCGGCTTCTTCGCCTATGACGTGGTGCGGCAGATCGAGCGGCTGCCGGAGCTATCCCACGAAGAGCTCGGCGTTCCGGACGCATGCCTCCTGTTCTTCGATGAAGTGATGGCCTTTGATCATGTAAAGAAGGAGATCTTCCTGATTGCAACGGCCGACCTCCTGCGGGAGCCTGACGCGGAAAAGGCCTACAGCAAAGCGGTCAAGCGGCTGGATCGCATGGAGCGGGAGCTCGGCGGTCCATTGCCCCACGCCGCAAAGCAGAAGCATGCGCATGGTCCTTTGGAGCTGATGCCAAGGACGCCGAAACCGGATTACATGGAAGCGGTAAAACGTGTGAAGGAGTACATCGTCGCCGGCGACATCTTCCAGTGCGTCCTCTCACAGCGCTTCGACTGCAAACCGGGGGTTGATGCATTCGAGATCTATCGTGCCCTGCGTATCGTCAATCCATCCCCGTACATGTATTACTTCCGCTTTCCGCTGAGCTCGGGTCGGAGCACCTCGAACGACCTCGCGCATATCGCCGGATCCTCGCCGGAGCTGCTGGTGCGTGTACACGGCCGCCGGATCGAGTACCACCCTATCGCGGGCACGCGGCCCCGCGGTGAGGACGAGGCAAGCGATCACGCACTGGAGCAGAGCCTGCTCGAGGACGAGAAGGAGATTGCCGAACACGTCATGCTTGTCGATCTTGGGCGCAACGACCTGGGCCGTGTCAGCGAGTTCGGTTCGGTACGCGTGAATGACTTCATGCACGTGGAGCGCTACTCGCACGTCATGCACCTGGTAAGTGGGCTGGAAGGCACGCTGCGCGAGCCCATGCACGCCGTGGATGCTCTCCGCTCGTGCTTCCCCGCGGGCACGCTCTCCGGCGCTCCCAAGATTCGCGCCATGGAGATCATTGAAGAACTGGAGCCGGTGCGGCGTGGTGTGTACGGGGGCACCATCCTGTACGCCGATTTCTCTGGCAACCTGGATAGCTGCATCGCCATACGCACGCTCTTTATGCACGGGAACACCGGCTATATCCAGGCCGGTGGGGGTGTCGTCGCCGACTCCGTCGCGGAAACCGAGTATGAGGAAACCGTCAACAAAGCGAAGGCCGTGGTCCGTGCCATCGAACGCGCTCGTGGAAATGTCTCCACGGCCAAGGAGTGAGTATGCAGCCCGATGCTGCGTTTGAAAAGATGTCAACCTTCGACCTGGACACCATGTCGGCGGCCGACGCTTACAAGCTGCTGGCCTCGACTGTGATGCCCCGGCCGATTGCCTGGGTGGTGACGCTGGATGCGCTCGGAACGCCCAATGCCGCGCCGTACTCATTCTTCAATCTTCTTTCCACCGATCCGCCGCTGGCGGCGATCAGCTTTTCCGCGGCACCGGATCGTGACGGCAAGGACTCGTTTGCCAATCTTCGCGAGACGAATGAATTGGTGATCCACCTCGTCTCCGAGGAACTGGCCCCGGCGATGAACCTGACCGCCACAGACGCGCCGCGGGGTGTGAATGAACTGGAGCTCGCCGGCTTGCGCACCGTGCCGAGCGAGGCAGTGAAGCCGCCACGGATTGCCGCCGCTCCTGTCGCTCTCGAATCGCGGCTCTTCCAGATCATCGAAACGGGCGGGTCAAGCACCATCGCGCTCGTGCGTATCGTTCGGGCTCACGTACGCAGCTCGGTCTTCACCGATGAAGCGAGACTGCTTGTGGACCCGGCGCAGATGCAGCTGATCGGCCGCATGAACGGTGGCGGTGGCTACTGCACAACACGCGACACATTCACGCTGACCCGCAAGACGTGGCCTCTTCGTTGAAGACACGGACGCGCGACTCTGCACGGCGAGGCTAAAGCGTGGTGACAGGCTTGCGGCGGGAGAGCAGGTCCGATGCCTTACGGTCGTTGCGCCGAGTGGTGCTTGCGTGATCGAGCTTGTTCCAGAAAGCCAGAAAGTAATCCGCCGCAGACAGGATGGAGATCAGCGTCATCCAATAGATCGCGGACACCGCAATGGCGTGGACCGGCACGATGAACCAGCCGACACCGGGACCAATGATCCACTCGCGCCATCCATGCGCAAGGATCGCAGCGACGACAGAGACAATCTGGATCACGGTCTTCAATTTGCCGATATCGGAGGCGTCGATCGTGAAACCCTCGTTCACGGCGATCGATCGCAGGCCGGAGACGAGGAACTCCCGGCCTATCACAAGGCAGGCGATCCATGGCTTCACCACATCCGGCGTGAATGAGATCAGGCAGACATACCCAGCGGTGACCAGCATCTTGTCGGCCAGTGGATCGAGCAGCATGCCCATGGTGGTGATCTGGCCCCGTCGCCTCGCCAGATAGCCGTCAAGTCCGTCGGTAATGGAAGCGGTGATGAAGAGCGCGGAAGCCGCAACCTCCTGCAGATGGCTCTGCACGGGAGAGCTCGCCGACAGCAGCCAGACAATCAGCGGCACGCAGGCGATACGGCTCATCGTGATGGAGTTGGGCAGGTTCACCGGGTTCTCGCCAGAACACCCTCATTCTTTCATAGCCTTGCTGCGGCAGGAATCGGGAGCAAGCGTGAAGATAGGAGCCGGTCGCCTGGTTCAAGGGACCGCAGATTCCGGGCCTGGTGCCAGGTGCAGCTGCCATCGTGAGGGCTCGCGGTCGCTGCGTTTGCCGAATCACGTGCCAGATCATTCAGCAGTGCAGAGCCATAGACGCACTTTTCTAAACAGCGGGTAAAGATCCGCGATCAGTAACAAGCCCCTGCCACGAGGGGTCCTGGCAGGGGCTTGCGGTGCTATGTACCAGCGGCTTACGCGTAGATGCCCCGTTGCTTGGTGGTGTAAGCGACACGGTCGATGGCAAGCATGTAAGCAGCGGTGCGATTGTCTACGTCATGCGACTCCGCATAGCGAATCACGTCGGTGAAGGACGAACTCATAATGCGATCCAGCCGGTCGTTGACCTCCTCCACGGTCCAGAAGTAGCCCATGCCGTCCTGTACCCATTCAAATTAACAGGCCCTCACGCCCCCAGCATTTTCCAGGATGTCCGGGATGACGAAGACACCGTTGCGCTTGAGGATGCTGTCAGCCTTTGCGGTCGTCGGCCCGTTTGCTCCCTCGCACAGGATACGTGCGCGGACCTGGCCTGCGTTGCGGCTGGTGATGACGTTCTCATGCGCTGCGGGGATGAGGATCTCGCACTCGGCGGTCAGCAGCTCATCCGCAACGGCTTCCTCAGCACCGGCGAAGTCGCGGATGCTGCCGGTACGGCGGCGGTGCTCGATCAACGCGGGAATGTTGATGCCGACAGAGTTGTAGAGTCCGCCATCCCATTCCGCAATGCCGACCACTCTGTACCCCTTCTCCTGCAGCAGGAGGGCGGCGTTCGAGCCAACGTTGCCGAACCCCTGCAGGATCACCCGGCAATCCCCGGGCAGCATACCCAGGTAGCGCAGGGCCTGATCGCAGGAGACGGACACACCCCGCCCGGTCGCTGCGGTTCGTCCACGCGAACCGCCAATATTGATCGGCTTCCCCGTGACCACACCGGTGACTGTCTGGCGCATGTGCATGGAGTAGGTATCCATGATCCATGCCATCGTCTGCTCGTTTGTGTTGACGTCGGG
>CAXTSF010000068.1:0-14097 GCA_964246865.1 uncultured Terriglobus sp. | reverse complement strand
GCCCTGCGGCGCGGCGGCAAGGCGGGCCGCGGCAGAGGAAAGGCCCGCTCCGCTGCCGGCCGGGGCAGGTCAACAGGCGCTTCGCGCGGACGCGCACCCCGCGTAAGCGCACATGCTGCAGGAAAACATCGCTAGAGCTGCAGGAAATGCGATGTGGGACAGGGGGCGAAACATGTTGGTCTGCTTCCAGCTCGGCCTAGCCTCAGCGTCCGGGTAAGGGTGTGCGAGGGGTCACGCGTTGCATGACGGAGTGCCTCTGACGCTAGCCCACCTTAGCTTGGCGAAAGTGGCACACCCAGGCTAGGGCGCGGGGAGGTCTGAAGCATTGCGGAAGAGTACCCGGCGTGGAGTCGTCATCGGCAGCCTGTTTACACCAGGGCCAGCTCCTGGATGCATCCGAAGAAGCGAAGAAGGCATGAAGGACACAGCATGAACGCCGCCAATCTGCATCGTTGGTTCCCGCCCATCTTTCTGTTTTCCGCCGTGATCGTGTTTGCGAACGTGATCCACTTCTTTCTCTTTCGTGTCCTGAGGCGGAGGGAGGCCCAGGCCGCGAGTGGCCTGAACATGGGCCTGGGCATCCAGAAGCACCTGGCACGGCCGGCGCGCATGGTCTTTCTGCTGACCTCGACGCTGATCATCCTGCCCGGCATACCGCGGCTGCCCGGGCATTGGGAGGACACGCTGCGGCAGGGCCTGGTGCTGGCCATCATCGTGGCAGTCGGCTGGCTTGCGATTGGCGGTGTGTATGTGGCGCAGGCGCTTGTTCTGCGACGCATCGAGAGGGCCGGCGGGGACGATGTGCGCGCGCGACGGCTGCAGACACAGCTGCAGCTCTTCCGTCGCCTGCTGATCGCTCTGATCGTGATTGTGACGATCGGCACATTGCTGTGGAGCTTCCGCGATCAGCGGCTGTGGCAATATGGCACGGGGCTGCTTGCCTCGGCGGGCCTGGCGTCGCTGGTGCTCGCAACGGCAGCTAAGTCGACCGTATCCAACCTCCTGGCAGGCCTGCAGATTGCGCTTACGGAGATCATCCGCCTTGAGGATGTGGTGGTGGTGCAGGGCGAGTGGGGCCGCATCGAGGAAATCACGACAGCGTATGTGGTCGTTCGTCTTTGGGATCAGCGGCGGCTGATTGTGCCGCTCACCTTCTTCATCGAGAACTCGTTCCAGAACTGGACACGCGAGTCCGCTGAGATCCTGGGTACGGCCTTCCTGTACGTGGATTATTCGATTCCAGTGGCGGAGTTGCGGGAGGAGCTGGATCGTATGGTGCATCCGTCGCCGCTTTGGGACGGCCGGGTGTGTGTGCTGCAGGTGACGAACCTGTCAGAACATGCGATGGAGTTGCGCTGCCTGGTGAGCAGCCGGAACGCGAGCGAGTCATTCGATCTGCGCTGCCTGGTGCGGGAAGGCATGACGGCGTGGATCCAGCAGCAGTATCCGGAGGCGTTTCCAAGGACGCGGTTCGCGGCGATGGAGTTGCCGATAGCGCCGCGGGAAAGGTGAGAGGGAGCTTGGTGTGGCTTTGCCGCTCTCGATCTTGTGGAATCTCGGCGCGTATGAGCATGATGGCGATCTGGCGAGAAACGGCCTCGCGCTGGGTAGGGAGACCGAGCCAGCGACCGGTCGCCGCTGAAGGATCAGCACACCGCCACTCTGGCACTGAGTGCTATGCTTTAGAAGATGAGAGCGATGCGCTCGGGAACGCTGGCGGTCTACAAAGGCAAGGCGTTCGTGCGCTTCGCCAGGAAAGCTCGTATTACCGACGCCGATCTCTGGCGGGCTGCACAGGGGGCGAATGATGGTCTGGTCGATGCCGATCTTGGTGGAGGAGTAATCAAGCAGCGTATCGCTCGGGCAGGGGAAGGGAAATCTGGCGGCTCGCGGTCCATTGTTCTCTTCAAGAAGAACAATCGCGCTGTGTATGTCTACGGGTTTGAAAAGAAGGATGCAGCAAACATCAACCGCCGGGAACTGGAAGCATTCCGAGAGCTTGGGAAAGTGATCCTGGGCTACACGGATGTTGAGATCGAACAACGAGTGAACGATGGAGCGCTCTTCAACGTGGAAGAGCCTGGAGAAGACAATGCCAAGGAAACATCGGAGTGATGCCCTAGCTGCTATTCACGAGACGGCAGCCGATCTGCACCGCGTCGGGGGGATGGATCAAAAGACGATGCGCAAATTCGACGCGCTGTGTCTCACGCCCATCCAGGAGATGACGCCTAAGAAGATTCGCGCTCTGCGGACTCGTGAGAAGGCCAGTCAGACTGTCTTTGCCGCGTACCTGAACGTCACCCCTGGCCTGGTCAGCAAGTGGGAGCGCGGGGAAAAGCACCCTCAGGGAGCGTCTCTCAAGCTGCTCTCGCTCGTGGACAAGAAGGGCCTGGAAGTCGTGGCTTGAGACGGTAATTTCAGTGAGTACCGAGTGTTAGCTGATTTAGAGTACGAGGAAGTGATTCCACTATTGAGTGGCGGCCCGCTTGTACTAACGCTTGTCACGTGGGCTGCACTTTTTGGGATACGGGGTCAGCAAAGATCGAGGCTCGCGATCATAGCGCTTAGCATGGTTACTGCAAATGCCGTGTTCGCTGCAGGCACGTACGCTTACTACGAAATCCATCCTCCTTCTCCTTCCTTACCCCCTTGGGAAGACCCTCAAATTTTGAACTTCGGCTTATTGTTCCTATCGGCTCCGATAGGAATGCTTATTGTCTTGGTAGCGGCCGCCCAGGGTGGCACGGCGAAGTGGCTGATATGGGCTTTACAGGTGGCTTCGATACCGATATTCGTGCTCGGCTTCTTTGCCTGCTTGGCCGTTTAGTCCACGACAACTCCGGCTTGTTGTGGGCCACAGCATGTCGCAGAGTCGTGTCAGGGGCTCGCGCTTCCCAGATTGGAACGCTCTTTGAGCTTAGTTAGGCATCTCCACATGTATCTCGATTCGACGTCGATACGAACAGCGGCACGCGGATAGTCGGCACACATGAATTAGAGGCCGACGGCCGCCTTCATCCTGCCCCACACCCAGGTGGGGACGGTGGAGCGCACCATGTGGCTGCGGAGGTCTTCGTATCTGGCGGCGCCCATGCTGTAGCCGATGATGAGGCGGAGGAGCTCGGGATCGTTCGCGGCATTGCGCACTAACGAATCCATACGACCCGATCCGTTGAAGAGACGGTGCTGGATTTCGACCGAGTGCTGGAGGTCGCCGCCAATCTCACGCTGCCAGACGCGTTGATAGGCGGAGAGAGTGGAGTCGTCGTATCGTTTCGTCTGGATAGCGGTAAGGGCGGTGTCCGCGGCGAGAGAGCCGGAAACCATGGCGTAGAAGATGCCCTCGGCGGTGAAGGCGTTGACAAAGCCGCCCGCATCGCCCGCAAGCAGGACGCGATCCGTATAGGTCTTCGGGAGCGGTCCGCTGACGGGGATGGGAAAGGCCTTGTAGCCGTCGCGGTTGGTCTCTCCGGAGACGTCGCCCTTCTGCTTGAGCGTGTCCACCCACTCTGCGTGATGCTCCGCGCCCTTGCCGCGTAGAGCTTTCAGATACCAGTCCAGCTTGCAGCCGAAGCCGAGGTTCAGGTGTTCGGCTTTTGGGAAGACGTAGCCGTAGCCGAAGGTTTCGGTGAGTGTGAGAAAGAGATAGATTGCCTCGCGGTCGGCGACCTGCAGCCGGTCATACGTGGTCTCCTCCATCATGTCGACGGCATACTCCTTGTGCGCGGCCTCACTGCGCAAGCCAGTGTGGCGGGCGATGACGGAGTTTGCCGAATCCGCACCGATGACTAAGGGTGCGCTGTAGGTCATTCCGGAGGTATCCTCCAGCTCGACGCCGGTCGAGGTAAGGGTGCAACGGCGTACGGTAACGCCCTCCTGGACAGTGCAGACAGCCTGCGCGCGGCGGAAGAGGGCAGCATCAAATTCCCACCGGCGGATGAGGTAGAGGACTGGTTCGCCCTGCTGATAGGTGACGCGGGTGCCGTCGGGCGACTCGAGATGCACGCGTGAGACTGCGTTGACCGGCACCTCGCCGTCCGCCAGGAACTCGCGAACGTAGGAGAAGCGTTCGAGCAGGCGTGCGCTGAGGCCGCCACCACAGGGTTTTTCCCGCGGAAAGCTCTTTGCCTTCTCCAGCAAGAGCACGCGCGCACCACCCTGCCCAAGCCGCAGTGCCGCCGTGGAGCCAGCCGGACCGCCACCCACCACGATTACGTCGAATGCGTTCGTCATCGGGATCATTGTTTCATTGTCCAGGCCGCCGTTTGCAAGGCGCACAGAGCTTTCTGCCGCGCGTGCATCGGTGATGCGCTGTGTGTTTCGATAGAAGCTGCACCAACCATCTGTACCGGAGGCGTGCCCGTGCACAAGCTTACTCTTCTCCTGGCACTTCCCTTGCTTCTGCGGCCCGCGCAGGCACAGGAGCTGAGCGCCCAGGACCGCGCGCGCATCGACGCTGCCGTGCAGCAGGTGCTGCAGGATACCGGCGTGCCCAGTGTTTCGGTTGGCATGGCACGCGGCGGTCACGTGGTGTACGCACATGCCTATGGCAGCGCGCGCCTCCCACGCAATGTCGGCATGAATACCGGGACGGGGGACGCCGTTAATCTGGCCGCGGTAACGGAGAAGGCCGTGGCCGCGGACGCAGCCTACGCGTATCCGATCGGCTCAATCTCCAAGCAGTTCACCGCCGCGTGCATCCTGCTGCTGCAGGAGCGGGGCAAGCTGACGCTGGAGGACCCAGTGGGGCGCTGGTTTCCGGAGTTGACGCGGTCAAAGGAGGTGACAGTGCGCAACCTGTTGACGCACACCTCCGGCTACTCCGATTACGCGCCGCAGGACTATACGATCCCGGCATGGACAAGGCCGCGGCTGGCCATTGACATTGTGCATGAGTGGGCTGAGAAGCCGCTCGACTTCGATCCCGGAACACAGTGGCAGTACAGCAACACGAACTTCGAGATCGCCGCGCTGATCGTGGAGCAGGCGAGCGGCCAGCGCTTCCATGACTTCCTCTGGGCCAACGTGATTACGCCGTTGAAGCTGGAGGGCGTGCTGGACCTTGATGTGGGACGTGACCGGCTGCAGGTGCGCGGCTACGAACAGCATGCGCTCGGGCCGATGCGCGCCGCCATCCTGGAGGCACCAGGCTGGTACTACGGTGACGCACAGCTCGCGATGCCGGTCGCGACACTGCTGGCGTGGGACATGAGCCTGGTACACAAGACGCTGCTCAGGCCTGAGAGCTATGCCGCGATGACGACCGAGTTCAAGCTGAAGGATGGCAAAGGCACCCACTATGGCCTGGGTGTGTTTGTGGACACACGCAACGGCCATCGCGTGATGTATCACTCAGGCGAGGTTGGCGGGTATGTCGCGAACAATGTCGTCTTCCCGGAGGATGGGCTGGCAATCGCAGTCCTGACGAACCAGGAGGCCAGCAGCGCGGCCGGCAGCCTTACCACTGCGGTGTCCTCGCTGGCAGCGCCCTATGCCGCTCCCGCAAAGCCGAAGCGCACAGGTTCGAGCGAGGCAGGTACGCCAACAGCGGCGGGTTTGGGGCCGAACCCGGTTACGCCGAAGGTCTCCATGCCCGGGCAGGCCAGCCCTGCCAAGGCTTCAGGGAGGCCGGATGCGCCGGCAGCCCTGGTACAGACGATTCTTACGGGCCTCGCCGAAGGCGATATCGACCGTACGCGCTTGACCGTCGATGCCAATTTCTACTTCAACGATGAGACGCTGGAGGACTTTGCCAGCTCATTGGCCCCGCTCGGAAATTTGCAGGCCATCCGCGAGGAGAACCAGGCGGAACGAGGTGGCATGCTCTTTCGCAGCTACAGGCTTGTCTACGCCAGCCGCACTCTGAGACTGACCACGTACACCCTGGCCGATGGACGGCTGGAACAGTTTCTGGTGGGTCCCGCGGAGTAGGCGAGGTGCAGCGGACGGGCACGCGCAAACTGCGGGAGCGCGGACGTGCGAGCTGTGGGACGCCTGGGCACCGTTCGCGCGAGGATTAGTGCGCTACCAGGCGTGATCTGATCTTTTCGTACGTCGTCTTCGGAATGAGACGCCGCCGCACGAGATCGCCAGGACTTTTGTAGGGACGAGCGGTGATGATCTTCCCGGCGAGCTCGGCGTTGATTCCGGGCAGCGTCTCCAGTTTTTCCCTTGGGGCGTTGTTCACGTCCACGGCGTCGTTATTCGGATCGTGCCGGAGACCATCGCGAATGCCCAGCGCGGCACCCTTGACATCGCTGGCTACGGTGCGCGTCACGGCCGCCGTGGAGCGCCGCACGATGTCCTGGCTTCGAGGGCTGGAGGTGCAGCCAGTCAGGAGGACACAGGTTCCGAGGGTGAGAGCCAACGGCACTTTCATGGCTCCATCCTATGCCTGCGGCGGACGCGAGGGTTCCTTCGGAACTAACGCTTCTTCACCTCGAAATGATCCTTCTCCTGCCATTCCGGCCTTGCTGCCGAGGGATCGACCAGGCGGAACATCGTTGCCTTCAGCCGCTTTTTTTCGAGATCCAGACGCACGTAGTGGAAGTTGGGGAAGTCCGAATCCTGATAGAGATCCTGCGGCGTTCGCTCCACCATGTAGGGTTTGGCACCGCCACCGCCGGAGACCAGATAGGTGATGCCGCCGACCTCCGCGCGTTCGTAGTTGTGGATGTGGCCGGCTGCCACCATAATCTGCGCGTGCATGCCGGGCTGCAACTGCGTGAGGTAATCGCGCAGGGCAATCTCATTCGGCCTTGGGTTATGGTCGACTTCGATGTGGGTCTGGATGTCGGCGACCGGAGGATGGTGCAGGCTGATCAGCACGAAATCGACGGTTTTCGGCAGGCCGCGCAGCTGCTCATCCAGCCAGGCGCGCTGCGGGCTGCCGTCCAGGAGTGGCTCCATCGTGTTGAGTTGCAGGAGATAGATGCGTGATCCCAATGCAACGGAGTACCACTTCATTGGCCGCAGCTCCGGAAAGGCTGTCCACCAGTTTTCGTAGCCTTTATCGGCACCGCCGGCGAGCTCGTGGTTGCCCATGGCGGGGTAGATGCGCAGCCCTGCCGCCTTCCATGACGCGGTCTCCAGGCGGTAGTTGTCGTAATCGGCGGGATCGCTACCCCGGTAGGGCACGTCGCCGCTCATTTGCACCGCCGCCGGCTTCTCCCCGGCGATCCTGTCAACCAGCGCTTTGCGCGCCTGCGGATTGGCGACGGTGGTGTTCGAAGGGTCGTGAAAGCGTTGATCGCCATACACAATCAGGCGGGGATGGCTGCCCAGGTCTGCATCAGCGACGGAGAAGGTGGGTCCGGAGCCTGGCTTTGCAGGAGCTGCCACATCCTGGGCGCGAAACGTAGCTGTAGTCAGGCAAAGCAGGAAGGCGAGGAGGAGGAGGGGCGACCGCTTCATGGCGGCATTCTATCGAGATTGTCTGAATTGCCGGTAACAGCGTCCGGTTCCACGCAGAGGCTCGGGCCATCGCTTACGCACTATTAACGCTGAGCGGCGTTTCATAAAGTGAGGATGCGGTTCCGCAAGTGCACGCGGACGCAACAGGAGTTCACCATGGAGATGTTTTCCGGCGACGGCCAGAATCGCGAGATCCACGAGGAGTTGAGCAGGGCGTTGGAGGATGAGATTGCACTGTGTGCCCACCTGGAACGGCTGACGCACAAGGACCAGAGGGGGCTTGAGCGGCTTCGAACAATCCGTCAGCGCATCAGCGATCTGGAAGGCTTGCTGGAGACGGCATCTGATCGTGTGCCGCAGCCCTCGGCCTTTTCTGCGGTGGTAACGACCCCGGTACGGCTGTCCGCAGCGGCACCGGAGGCGGCGGGAACACCGGTTCGGACCCGCCGGACAGCTTAGATCCGACGGGAACGGGTAGGAAGGTGTGTCGCAGAACAGAGTCTGCTTTCTTTCTGAGGGGGCTGGGGGCGCGCGGGGCCTGGCTCCGCAGAACGGGAGGTTGAGCGCGCCGCAGAGCCGCTGCCGGTTGACAGAAGCCAACGCAGGGCCGAAGCGCAGGGCTCAGCCCGCCTAAACGGTGGCTTGCAGGCCGTTCAGCAGACCGATGTGCGTCGACTGGTAGATACCCAGAAGTCGCTGACGGATGAGATAGTACGAGGCGGTCGCCTCCTGCATATGGAATGGCACACGTGCGAAGTCAAGGTGCAGCCACATGCCGAGCTGAATCCGGAGCACAGCGGAGTTCAGCCGCACCGCGTCGCGCCGGATCATCTCCGAGACGATACGCGCCTCTTCGAAGTTCCAGCGTTCAGCATAGACCGCGAGATCGAGCATGCGAGCCGCGTTCTCTTTCATGCGGACGATGCCTTCGAGGCCGCCGAGCATATCCCACATATCATTCGGCTCAAGCCGCAACTGATTCTTATTCGGGCTCAGATAGCAGTCAGCAATGATCTGGATATTTTCGCGGCGTACAGGCTTGATGCGGCCGAGGATGCTCTCCCAGGAGGCAGATTGGAGCCTCCTGCGATCGCGCACCCAGCGCAATTGAAGTATGACGAGAGCAGAAAAGAAAGACAGCAAGAAAACCAGGTACAGCATGGGTAGTCCCCCGTCAGCGACGATGGTGCTCGCTGGACTGCGGGTAGTCTAACCGAGAAATCAGATCCTGCAACTCTTTAATTACGACCGGCGAGGGCGGAGCGACGGTGCGCTCCGGCAACCAGAAGATGATGGCCCAGTACAGGACAGTTCCCTGGAAGACGACGATGCGAATGTCCTCAAGGGCGGTGAACTGTCCCATGGTGCGCCAGTAAGCATGGAGCGTGTCCGTGGTGAAGGCGACCAGCGTCCACACCATCAGTCCATAGCTCTCGCGCATGACGTGGTTGCGGAGGCCCAGCCCGAGCTGCTGCGAGGTGAGCAGCACGGCAGTAAACATGAGCGAAATAAGGACGGTGGTGAACAGGCTGGCTCGCGCCAGCCATGCGTCACGCACCGTCGCTGCCGCGGGATGCATCAGCGCCGCCATCAGGCCGGCGACGATGGGAGCGGTGATGCCCATGGCTACCAGACGAAGGTTTGATCCTTCGATCCAGCGGCCGCTTCGGCCCAGAACGTAGCGGGCAATCTCCAGAACGACGGCGATCTGGAGTGCAGCGTCAATGAAGTCCGACGTCCAATAGATTGCTGCGTAGATGTCTTTCGAACCATAGCGGAACGCGAGAAAGCCAGTGAGATTGGTAAGGATCCCTACCGCAATCCAGAGGGTGAACCACGGTACAAGCCGGTACCGCCGTTTATAGATAAGGACAAAGAAGAGCAGACAGCTCACGAAAAAGCCTGCTGCCCATAAGATCATTGCAAGTCCCACAAACCACCTCTGTTGCCGAAGACAGCATACGTCTCCGCTGGGTGATTAGAAGCCGAAAAGACCGAGCACGGTACCGAGTACAGTTGTCGTGGTCTGGGGTCGCGGCATCGATCCACTGAATGCTTGGGGACGAGGCATAGATCCGCTGAATGCCTGCGGACGCGGCATAGAACCGCTGAATGCCTGCGGACGCGGCATAGAACCGCTGAATGCCTGCGAGCGGATTGCCTGTGCGGAGAGGGCGGGAACGGCGGAGATAACCAGAGTGGATACCAGGGCGAGGGAACGTACCAGTTTCTGCATTGGGGATGAAGCTCCTTTGGAGTGCTCGGCACTCAAGAGGAACTGTAGCGCGAGTTCGGCAGATTCCAATACCGTGAGTCGTCCATAGCCGCAATACCACGAAAGATTCACCATCCCTCGAAGGAGCTATTGCGTTTTTTCGGGCGCGGAATGAATTGCATAAACATGCGCCCACACCGGCGCGAATCTCTGGCATAGTAAAGGCACCGCAACCGTTCCAAGAATATCCGGAGAATCTTTCTCAGCAGAGAGATTCCATGTGCCCTGTTCGCTCATTGCAACGCTTCAGGAGGCAATCCATGTTCTCTCGGCGCCATACCCAAGCTCTTCTCGTCTGCCTTGCAGCCGGGCCCCTTCTTGCGCAGAACTCGACGACCTCACTTCGCGGCGTGATCACCGATGCAACCGGCGCGGTTGTCGGTGGCGCACATGTGCTGATCGAGAACCCAGCGACCGGCACAAAGAATGAGAGCACCACAAACCGCAATGGCGAGTACCAGTTCCAGCAGGTGGCCCCCGGTAAGTACAACATCACTGTGACGGCCCCCGGCTTTGGCACGTACAAGACGAGCGCATCGCTGCTGGTTGCTCAGCCCGCGACCGTGGACGCGAGCCTGAAGGTGAACGTGGATGTGACACAGGTGGACGTGAGCACGACGACGGAGACCATCAACACGACAGACGCGACGATCGGCAACGCGATCAACAACGAGACCATCATGGCGCTGCCGTCAGAAGGCCGCAATCCGCAGACACTGCTGGCGCTGCAGCCCGGCGTGCTTTACCTGGGTAACACAGACACTACTGACAGCCGCAGCGGTGCCGTGAGCGGTGCCCGGCCGGACCAAACCAACATCACGCTGGACGGCGTGGACAACAACGATCAGTTTGCCCCTGCTGCCTTCTCCGGCGTGCTTCGCACGACGCTGGATGCAACGGAGGAGTTCCGCGTAACGACCTCGAACGCGAATGCCGACACGGGCCGGTCGTCCGGCGGACAGGTGAACCTGGTGACGAAGGCCGGCACCAACCAGATTCACGGTTCCCTGTATGAGTACAACCGCAGCAACCTGGGTGTGGCCAACGATCCGTTTGTGAAGGCGGGCCAGCTTGCCTCCGGGCTGCCCAACAATCCCGGCCACCTGATCCGCAACACGTATGGCATTTCGCTTGGCGGGCCGTTGAAGCGGGATCGCATCTTCCTGTTTGGCAATTACGAGGGTGACCGGATCAATCAGGCCGTCGCTCGCAGCCGCACGGTACCCACGGCGTCACTTCGTGCAGGTTCGCTGAAGTACGTCACCAATGATGCTGCCGGGAACTCCAGTGTCGTAACGCTCTCGCCAGGGCAGGTTGCTTCTATGGATACCGGCTGCGGCGCGAACAGCACATGCCCAAGCGGACCGGGACCGAACCCGGCATCGCTCGCCCTGTTTGGGCAATATCCGCTGAACAATGGAACGGCGAAGGGCGACCGCCTGAACAGCGGCTCCTATACCTTTGCCGGGTCCGATCCGCAGATCCACAATGTGTACATCAGCCGTCTGGACATCAATCCAAGCGACCGACATCGCTTCTACATACGGGGCTCCTTCCAGAACGACAAGAATTCGGACACGCCGTGGCTTCCGGGACAGGCTCCGAACTATATAGACACGGATGACTCCCGCGGTTTGAGCGGGAATTACACCTATACCGTGACCGCGAATCTCGTAAACAACTTACGATACGGGTACACCCGGCAGAGCTTTGCCCGTGCAGGTGCCGGTAACGGCAGCTATGTCGACTTTCGCAGCTTTGACCTTCCCGAGTCGTCAGCCCGCAGCTATCAGACCTTTGTCCCGCAGCACAACGTGATCGACGACGTGACTTGGACACGGGGGAAACACACCGTGCAGGGCGGAGGGAATGTCCGCACCTATAACTACCAGAACTCGACGAATGCGAACTCGTTCGCGTTTGCCAGCAGCAATCCATACTGGCTGCTGAACTCAGGTTTTGCGCCCAACCCGGACGATGGAAGCGGCGGAAGCCTGGATCCGGCGGCGTTTGGGTTTGCCCCGGTTGCGAATAACGTGGACTACAACTTCGCTGCAGCCGCCCTGGTCGGCGTTGTGCCGGAAGCAAGTGCAAGCTATAACTACAAAACCGACGGACAGAACGCGGTCTTGCTCGCACCCGGTGCCAAGGTAGCCCGCTCCTTCCGTGCGAGTGAGGTGGAGTACTACCTGCAGGACACCTTCCGGCCCTCACCGAATGTGACGATTACGGCTGGGATCCGCCATACGATCCTGCAGACGCCGTACGAGATCAACGGCCAGCAGGTGCAGCCCACGATCGACATCCACAACTGGTTCAATGCGCGCGCGGCCGGTGCTGCCCAGGGCGTGAGCGTGCAGCCGCCGATCTCTTTTGCGCCCTCCGGCAAGGCCAACGGCGGAAAGCCCTACTACCCGATGAACTGGGGCAACATTGCGCCGCGAATCGCTTTTGCGTTCAGCCCCGCCTTCGACGATGGATCGGTGCTGAACCGGGTCTTTGGAGGTGCGGGCAAGAGCTCGATTCGTGCCGGTTTTGGCATCTACTACGACCACTTTGGCGAAGGTCTCATCTCGAACTTCAGTCAGCGTGGCTCGTTCGGCCTATCCAGCCAGCTGATGAACCCCGCCAGCAGCGTGAACGCGGATACCTCGCCGCGCTTCACCGGGCTTCACGACATACCGGGCCTCATCCCAGCGGCTCCAGCTACGATCACATTTCCGCAGACGCCGTCGACCGACCCGAATGGCACCGGCTTTGCGATCACGACCGGCATCGACGACCGTCTGAAGACACCCTATTCGGAGGTTTTCAACTTCTCGCTACAGCGTCAGTTGAAGGGTGGTTTTACCCTCGAAACGGACTATGTCGGCCGTCTCGGACGGCACCTTCTCCAGTCGCTCGATCTAGCTCAACCCTTAGACCTGGTGGACCCTCGGTCTGGCCAGGACTACTACACCGCGGGCACGTTGATGAGCCAGTATGTCGATCAGGGCCTGAAGACTGTTCCCAACGTCCCATTCTTTGAAAACACCTTTGCCAATGCGGCCAGACCGGCGAAGGGCTTGTCCGCAACGCAGAACATCTACAACAGTCTGTGGCGGTTTCTTCGCGGCAACGAGACGGCGGCTCTGGAGCTGCTGGATGTGAACTGCACCCCGGGCTGCTACAACGGCCAGACAGGGCAGTTCTGGCCGTTGCAGTACTCCTCCCTCTATTCCACAGCGTCGATCGGCAACAGCAGCTACAACGCGGGTCAGGTGATTCTGCGTCACCCGATCTCGCATGGTGTGCAATTTGACGTCAGCTATACGTATTCACGCTCTCTCGACATGGGATCGGATAGTGAGACCAACATCGGCGATCTCAACTATGGATATGGAAATCTGCAGGACGCGTTCAACCCCCGCAAGAACTACGCCCTTTCGGATTTCAACACGACGCATCTCTTTACCGGTGACTGGAATCTGCTGGTGCCGTACGGCCGAGGCCGGGCCTTTGGCGGCGGTGCCAGCCGGCTTATCGATGGCGTGTTTGGTGGATGGTCGCTGGCCGGGATCGCCCGCCTGTCGAGTGGCCTGCCCTTCTCCATCATCGCCGGTGGCTGGTCGACGAACTGGGAGTCGCAGAGCTATGTTGTCCAGACTGGCCCCATCAAGTACCGCAAGCACTACGATGCGAGTGGGGTTCCGCAGCTGTTCGATGATCCAGCCAAAGCTGCCGCAAATCTGCGCGCACCCTACCCGGGCGAGGTGGGCGAGCGTAATCGCATCCTCGGCGACGGATACTTTGACGTCGACTCCGGCCTGCATAAGGCTTTCGCTCTCGGGGAAAAAGCACACTTTAGCTTTGCCTGGGAGGTCTTCAACGTGAGCAACAGCGTTCGCTACGACGTGCACTATGCAGGAAACACCAACACCAACAACAACCTTGGCGTCTACTCCCAGGCGCTGACCACGCCGCGCCGCATGCAGTTTTCCGGGCGGATTGAGTTCTGAACCGGTCGCTGACGTGTTTGGAAGCCCAGAGGATTTCCGGGCTTCCTTTTGCAACCTGGAGGGTTGCAGGCGAGGTCGACTCGAAGAGCGAAGCGTCAAAAGAGGCCGCGATGGGGAGGAGCCAGCTGGTCTATCCTGATAGGGACATCGCGATGTTACGGATGGAGACTCCCTTGAGCACAACTGATAAACAACTATCCTGGCTGGACCGCAATTGGCAGGCCCTCGTTATCCTGTTCGGCGTGCTGTTTATCTTTATTCTGCTGCACTACGATCCACGCTGGTAGAGCAGCCCGCGCAGAGGATGGTCTGCTGCGGGATTGGAGAATGTTGGAAGACTGTGCTGGAGCGAAAGCAGACTTCAGCGGCTGAATAGCGGGCCAATAGTGCATTCACGGCACGGCCAAA
>CAXTSF010000067.1:13491-14185 GCA_964246865.1 uncultured Terriglobus sp. | reverse complement strand
CTCCGGCCTGACCGCCCAAGCAGGCAGCGGCAGCGTTCTGCTGCAGTGGGGTGCGGGCAGTGGCTCGGGAACCGTCACCTACAACCTCTACCGCGGCACGGCCGCTGGCGGCGAGAGCGCCACGCCGCTCGCCTCCAACCTCTCCGGCCTCAGCTACACGGATACATCCGCCGCCAATGGAACCACTTACTTCTACGTCGTCCGCGCCGTCAACCCGGCCGGCACCAGTTCGCCTTCGAATGAGGTCTCCGCGCTTCCATCCGCATCCGCCGGCGGTGGCCAGCCTGACCTCGTCGTCACCGGTCTTACGCTCTCTCCCGGTTCGCCGGGCAACGGCAACCATGTCGTCTTCAGCGCTGTTGTCAAGAACGTTGGTAACGGGCCAACTCCAGCCGGCACGGTCCTCGGTGTCGGCTTCGATCTGGACGGCTCTCTCGCCGCAACCACCTGGTCCGATACCTACACGGCCTCGCTCGCCCCCGGTGCTTCGGTCACACTCACGGCCACGGGCGGCTCCGGCGGCAACAACTACTGGACCGCCACCACTGGCACACACACGGTCACCGCTTGGGCCGATGACGTCAACCGCATCGTCGAAAGCAACGAGAACAACAACAAACTCTCCGTATCCGTCCAGGTCCACTAACGGGAGGCGTCCACGACACCCTAGACAAAACGTGTGCCGGCGCAAACC
>CAXTSF010000067.1:0-13481 GCA_964246865.1 uncultured Terriglobus sp. | reverse complement strand
CCCCCCGCCCCCACACCCCCCCCAACCCCCCCCCCCCCCCCCCCCCCCCCCCCCCCCCCCCCCCCCCCCCCCGCCCCCGCACCTTTCTCATCAAAATCGAAAGAAGCTCCGCAGCGTCAGCGTCCGGTTCGCCGCCGTGTTGTTTGAGAAACTGTCCGCCAATGAGATTGATCGCCCAAAGAATGGCGAGCTCAGCACGCCGATCGGCACACCCGGATTCGTATGGTTCACCAGATTCTGCGCATCCACGCCGAACCCAAGCTCATACGGCGGGTCGGGCTTACCCCCTTGCTCCTTGTCGCCACCCGAAATCGAAGGAGTAGCAGGGTTCGCCGTAACCGCGGGTGCAGCCGGCAGCTTGCCGAACTTGAAGCTCTTCGCCAGTTCAAATTGCAACGCGACCATGGTCGGCGAGTTGCCATAGTTGATTGGGATCAAACTCTGCGATGGCAGCGGGTTGGTATCGAACACCCCGTATGCCGTGGGCACCACCGAAGGCCGTGACAGGTCCGTGGCAAACGCCGGCCGGTCGTTGTACTGCGTGTCGCCGTTCAGGTCTTGCCCGATCGTGATGTTGAACGGCAGTCCCGACCGCACCACCAGGAACGGCCCGCCACTGATCCCATACGGCAGATTCACCCACGCGCCGGTATACAGCTGGTTCCTATTTGTCTGCGCACTGCGCCCATAGTCCACGCGCAGGTTGTACTGGTCTGAGGGGAAACCTGTCGCACCAGCCGTATCCGTGTCGCTCTTCTCGTGAACGTAGAACGCCCAAAGCGAGACCTTCTTCGTCGGATTCAGGTTGGCATTCGCAAAGAACACCTGCCCCTTGCTGGTGCCGTCCGAGCTGTACTGGTACACATTCTGTGTGCCGCCCATCGGCCGCACGCCACTGGTTGGATCCGCCGGATTGTAGGTTCCCGGCAGGGGCGCGTTCACATTCCGTGACACAAATTTGTGCACCCCGCGTATCTGCAAATAGCTAGCCGTTACCGAGCCGATCTTGCCGAATGTGTGCTCTGCCGACACGCCCGCCACCATGTCATACTGCGACCGCAACCCCGGGCTGATGCGGTATACCGTGGGCGCAACGCTCGTCAGCGAACCCGGTGGCGGCACCGCTGGATAGAAGTCCGGGTTCTTCAGATAGAAGCTCTGCTGCGACACGCCGTTCTGCCGGATCGCATTCAGAATATTGGTCGCCACAAACCGGTCATAGAACAGCCCAAAGCCGCCTCGAATCACCACGGGCGCGGGCTTCTTATCCGTCTGGTGTACCGCCCACGCAAACCCTATCCGGGGCGACGGATCCGCATGGTCCGGAATCGCCGTCTGGCTCTCAAATCGAAAGCCCAGATTCACCGTAAGGTCCTTGCGCACCTTCCAATCATCTTCAGCGTAAACGCCCGCATCGCCCGTCAGCACCGCCGCACTCGGCTGTCCCGCCGTCAGGTTGAACTGCATCGCTCCACCGCCCGCCGCACGGATCGCCGCGCCGCTCAGTCCCGCCTGCAAACCGCGCTGTGTAATCTGGTATGTCGCCAAATCGGGAAAGATGTACTGGCCGTTGTAGTTTGCCGTGGACAGGTTTGCATCGCGTAACAGCCGGTAGCGCACACCGCCACGCAGGAAGTGCTTACCGCGATCGTAGGACAGGTACTCCTGCCACTCATACCGGTCCTGCTTGTCTGCAAGCTGCTGCCCGTTGTAGCCGCCGCCATTGAATGAGCCCTGCACGATCAGCGTCGGCGCCGCCGTCGCCGGGCTCTGTTGCAGCCGTGTCCGTATGTACTGGAAGCGCGTCTCGCTCACCAGCTTCGGACTCAGCACCGCCGTGTCGCCCACCTGCAGTGTCTGCGTTGTTGTGTTGCTGTTGTAGCCTTCGCTCGCGAGCGTCAGCAGTCCAACGCCGCCGTTGGTCAGTGCATTGCTGCTGTACTCATACCGGCTGGTGAACGTGTTGTTGGCCGGCAGCTGCCGGTCGATCCGCAGGGAGTACGTATGGCCAAGCACCGGATTGGGTACCGCCTGCGACAGCGCCTCGGGGGCGAATGTGCCGCCCAGCACCACAGCATTCACCACCGCATTGTTCTGCTGGTTGTTGTACTGCGACCCAAGAAAGAAGGAGGTCTTCTTCCCGATCGGCCCGTTCACATTGCCGTCCAGATACACCATGTAGTACGGCGGCTGCACACCTGTGTATGGATTGCGCGCATTGAAGGGTGCGTTGTTCCCGGCCACCTGCAGAAATCCGTGCAGCTTGTCCGTACCAGGCTTGGTAAAGATCTCAATGCGTCCAAAGCCCAACCCATCGTACTGGGCCGAGTATGGATTCTGATTGATCCGGACCTCGCGGATGGAGCTCTTCGGCGGGAAACGCCCTCCGCTGAAGCCGTCGACCAGCAGCTGCGGCGCATGCTGCCCATCGCCGCCCGCCATCGCCAGCAGCTGCTTCTGCAGGGCCGCGTCGTCATTCGACAGCGTGTCCAGCCTGTCGCCCTTGAAGACGAGCGCGCTCTTGTTGTCTGCCGCATCCGTGCTTGAACGCGCCTCGGACGGCACTGTTACCTCTTCGGCCTGGGTTGCGATCGCCAGCCGGATCGTCGCATTCGCGGACCGCCCCGCGGCTACCGCGATTCCACGGCGATCGACCGTCTCGAATCCTGGCGAGATCACCGTAACCGCATAGAGCCCCGCTGGCACCTCTGTGCTGAAGCGGCCTCCGCTATCCGTCAGGAGATCGCGCTCCACCGAATCGCCGCTGATGTGGACGGCAGCCCGCGCCACCGTCGCTTGCGAGGGGTCCACCACAACCCCGGACAGCGTCCCTGCCGTGGCCGTCTGTGCACTTGCGATCGATTCCAAACGGAGAAGGCCAGGCGGGCAGAGCAGCAGGGAAAGGCACGTCGCGCGTCGCAGCATGTCACTACCGGAAAGCTGAAATGGAAAGCCTTTTGCGTCTTTGACGTATCGTCCCGGCAAAGGGCGGCCCTTCCATCCACATATCCCGTGCCATGCGCAAGACCGTACCAGGAAGATCACCCAAGTTCATGCGAGCCAAGGCTCCCGGAAAAATCGCGGCCATCAAGCCTTTCCGCGCCGCCTGAAGGCCGTGCGAAGAGTTGGGCATGTGGCAAGGAGGATCAGGGAGTGAGCCTAGAGCCGTCCCAGCTCCGCGCTTAGAACTTCGCCACCACCCAAAGCCCCGCAACCATCAGAGCCGCTCCACACAGCCGCGCCACCGAGGCCGGATGACGCTCGAAGCCTGCAAGACCGAAGTGGTCCAGCAGGAGTGAGATCACCAGCGATGCCGTCACCGATGCGCCCGTGAAGTAGGCCGATCCCATCCGCTGCGCCAGCACCAGAGCCACCATCGTTGCACCCAGGCTCAGCACACCGCTCAGCCACGCCCACCAGGGAACCGCCCCCAGTTTCGCCAGCGGCAGCGGCTCCCGCAGGAATAGTTGCACCACCGCAAGCCCAATCAGTCCGGTGGCATACACCGCAATCGCGCACCAGATCGGCGCGGCCAGCTTGCCGTTCAACTCACCCTCAGCACCGGACATGAAAGGCGTCGCGGCACCCGCCGCCAAGACGGCAAACAACAACCAGAACGTCATCACATCTCCAAACAGTCCGTAAGATGCCACCCCATCCCAACTATCCCGAGCGCGGCGCGAGATATCTGGTCTATGCTCGTGTCCTATGAAAAAGCTGCTTGCACTTCTTCTCCTACCCTGCAGTGTGCTCACCGCCGGCAAGCTCGCGGCGCAGGCCCGTTATGACGAAGCCACACATGTCTTCCGGCTGGACAGCAAGACAGTCACCTATGCCTTCGGCGTCAACGAGCAAAGGATTCTGCAGCCGGTCTACTGGGGCGCGTTGCTGCCTGCCGCAGATCCGATTCCGGCAGCACATACGCAGCCAGAGATAGCCTCCGTTGACATCCCCACCGCGGTCACTCCCGGCGAGTACCTTGGCTTCGGCGGCGCTCTTTACAACGAGCCCGCTCTCAAGATCACCTTCGCCGATGGCGTTCGCGACCTTGTTCTGCACTACCAGTCGCACACCCTCGGCAACAACATCGTGGACATCGTCAGCAAGGATATCGAGCGCGACGTCTTCGTCACGCTCCACTACCGCATCGACCCGGAGACCGGGATCGTCAGCCGTTCCGCCACGATCGAGAACCGCACGAAGCAGCCGCTCACCATTACACAGGCAGCCGCTGCCAGCTGGACCTTGCCGCCCAATGACCACTACCAACTCAGCTACCTGACGGGCCGCTGGGCAGGCGAGACCTCTCTGCAACAGGAGAGTATTCACCCGGGCGAAACCGTCCTCGAGTCCCGTCGCGGCTCCACCAGCCAACAGATCAACCCCTGGTTTGCCGTCCAGCGCCTGCCCGCCGCCGAGGAGAGCGGGCCCACCTGGTTCGGTGCGCTTGCCTGGTCCGGCTCCTGGCGCATCACGGTCGAGCAGGACATCCGCCGCAACCTGCGCATCACCGGCGGCTATAACCCCTTCGACTTCTCCTACCCGCTCAAACCGGGTGAGCGGCTCGACTCCCCGGTCTTCCACGCCGGCTTCTCGCCGGATGGCATGGGTGGCGCTTCCCGCCTGCTGCACCGCTTTGAGATCAGCACCGTGCTCCCGCATATTCAGGGTCAGTCGGCACCCAAGCTTCGGCCCGTGCTTTACAACTCGTGGGAAGCAACCGAGTTTCGCATCAACGAGTCAGGCCAGATGGCGCTCGCCGAAAAAGCCGCGCGGATTGGTATTGAACGATTTGTGATGGATGACGGCTGGTTCGGTCAGCGCAAGACCGACAACGCCGGCCTCGGCGACTGGTACGTCAACAAGACCAAGTTCCCGAACGGCCTCAAGCCACTCATCGACAAGGTGCATTCGCTCCACATGGACTTCGGTCTCTGGGTGGAGCCGGAGATGGTCAACCCGGACAGTGATCTCTACCGGGCGCATCCGGATTGGGTGCTGAACTTCCCGGGCCGTCCCCGCACACAGGCCAGGCAGCAGCTCGTCCTGAACCTCGCGCGCGAGGATGTTCGGCAGTATGTCCTCGGCTTCCTGGACAAGCTGCTCGACGAGAATGACATTGCCTTTCTCAAATGGGACTACAACCGAAACTGGTCGGAGCCTGGCTGGCCCGCCGTGCCGCCCGACCAGCAGCAAAAGGTCTATGTCGAATACACCCGTAACCTGTACCGCATTCTCGCGGACCTGCGGAAAAAGCATCCCGCGGTCGAGATCGAGTCCTGCTCCAGCGGCGGAGGCCGTGTCGATCTCGGCATCCTCGCGCTCACGGATCAGGTGTGGACCTCCGACAACACGGATCCCTTTGACCGGCTCACCATTCAGGACGGCCTGACCCATGCCTACACGCCCGCGGTGATGATGGCCTGGGTTACCGACTCCCCCGGCTGGACCAAGACCCGCACCACGTCGCTCCAGTACGGATTTCTGTCGTCTATGCAGGGCTCACTCGGCGTCGGTGCCAACCTTGACAAGTTGCAGCCGGAGGACTTCACGACCGCCGCAGCGATGATTGGTGCCTATAAGCAGGTTCGCGAGACCGTGCAGCGAGGCGCTCTCTACCGGCTCATCTCACCACCGCCGCCCGAGCCATTTGCAAATAGAGGCACCGTGAGCACGCTGAATACGGACGCTGCCCATTCGGCCACCGAGTATGTCTCCCCGGACCGGAAGGAAGCCGTTGTCTTTGCCTTCACGCACTCCAGCCAGGAGAACTACCCGTATCCCACGCTGCATCTGCAGGGACTGGATCCCTCTGCGCAGTACACCCTTTCACCCCTGGTTGCGCCATCCAGCGCCTCCGGCACCACGAGCACGATGACCCCGGCCAGCACCACCAACGGCCTTCCGCTCTCAGGCACACCCACCGCCGCCAGCGGCCAGTGGTGGATGCAGCACGGAATCGACATCCAACTCCGCGGCGACTTCCAGGCCACCGCCCTGCGGCTGGTGTCGATGCCATAGAGATCTGCAAAAGAGGTCTCTCGATGACTTTGCTGGCTGCAATTACGAAACGCGCGCCAACCGCGTCCTCCAGAAACACACCCAGCTCGTTCTGAAACACTCAGGGGGAAACAAAAAAGGCCGCCTCTCGATCGAGGCGGCCCTGACACAGTCACTTAGTTAGAAGATCAGCTTGACCGCCCCTTGCAGCTGCCGTGCACCCGTTGTGCCGTCATTCTGTCCAACCTGGCTGGTCGAAATACCGAACAGCGGCGAACTGATTGTGCCGGAAGCAGGCGATTTGAAGTTTGGATGATTGAGAACGTTGTAGCTTTCCGCACGCAAAACAACTTTCACTGCCTCACGAATGGTTTGTGTCTTTTGGAAGACGACGTCTGTGTTCACATAACCAGGTCCGTGAAAGGTGTTCCTGTGAATGGAAGCCACTTGGTCGAATGCTGGGTTTTGAAAGGCAGCTTTGGAGACCCCGGTAATCACACCCGTGGAGACCTTCCTGCCCCGATTCGCCGGGTATGGCGCCCCGACCATCTGAGGGCGGTTGTTCAAACTCGTGTGCAGATTGTCACGAGTTCCTCGCAGATCGAAAGGTAAGCCGGTCTGAACCTGCTGGATCCCAGAGATCTCAATCCCTTCCAGAACTCGTCCAGCGAACCCGGTATTCAAAAAGCGCTTGCCCAAACCAATTGGTAGCGAGTAGTTGGCCGCCACTGTGCCGCGGTGCCGGACATCGAAATCTGAGTTGCCATACTCCGGTAGGAGATCAAAGGAGCTTCTTGGGAACCCGGAACCGCCGGCTCCCGGCACCAGCGGATCGCTTCCATTATCGAGGGTGTGACCATACGTGTAGCTTCCAGTTAGGTTCAGAGTGCCGATCTGCCCTTGCACTCGCGTCTGTACTGCGTTGTAGTTGCTACTTGCGATGGATTCCTGGAGAAACGTGTGAAAAAACGCTGTATTGTTGACCGCGCCTGCAGTAGCTGAGGTGTAAAGAGCCGTCCTTTGCAGTGCTGCAGCGGACACGCCCGCAGCAAGGCGGGCGGCAACCAGCGACGGTTGCGGCGGGTTACCGTCAATCTCACGCAACACGTGCGTTGAGTGGTTACCGACGTAGTTGATTTCAAACGTCGCACGAGGACTTATCTGCCTCTGGATGCCGATGTTATAGGACTGACTCGTCGGCATCTTCAAGTTACTGTCAATCACAACAGCGGATGCGAAGAAGTCCAGGTTTCTTACGCTTGCGGAAGGCACCAGCGCGTCTGGAAAAGCAGCCGTTGTTGCCGTCGGGCTCGTCAAGGGAGCCGTCAAACTAAATGGAAAGGCATTAAACGTTGCTTGGCTCGGCGGGTTAGACCGCGAATTTCCAAACAGGTTATCAAAAATACGATCATGGAAGATGCCAAAGCCACCGCGCACCGCCGTCTTTCCGTCCCCGTTTACGTCGTAGGAGAAACCGACACGAGGCTCAATCAGGCCGTAGCTATCCTTATAAAGCTGGCGCCCGGTACCAGGTCCGACCGGCGTGAAGGTGAAGGCTCCACCCTCTGGCAACACGGCGGAACTGTTGCCGAAGAAGTTCGAGAAATTGCCGTCTTTTTCGTACGGCACCCCATTGAATCCGTAGCGAAGCCCAAGAATCGCTGTGAGCCGGGGAGTTACCTTCCAAGTGTCCTGTCCGAAAACAGCCCACTCATGCTGCCGAAAACGGGTTAGATCGCTGGCTCGACGAATGCCATTTCTAGTAAAGAACTGGTTCTCCTGCGACTGGCCAACAGCGCCTTGTGCGCCCCAAACAAGGTTCTCAAACGTCGGCAGACCAACCGAGTTAGGATCAGGGTCCGCAAACGCGTACGCATTGGCATTGGTATTGTCATAGACGTTGAGGGACAGCAGATTTCTCGACGAAAAGTTATCAAAACTATTGTCTTTTACGCTCCGGAACTCGCCACCCACCTTGATGCTGTGTCTGCCCCTTGTTTTTGAAAGCGTGTCAGCAAAAAGGATCGTCGAACTCAAGCGCGCCTGGCCGTTGCTATCTCCAAGGTCATAGCAGCCAAACTGATTCCCGTTAAAGAATCCTGGGATGAGGATGTCTCTGCCATTCCCAAAGGCGTCGACACCGGTGATGCCGTCTATGCCCGCATGAGCACAGAAGAAACCAGTGTTGGACTGGTTATAACTTCCTCGAACCAGATTTGCTGTGCTTGCGGACAGCTGCGAGGCGAGCGAAACAACGCCATTGTGACTCGTGCTGATATTGGATGTGGCACCTAGCCCAGGCAAACTCTCGTCGTGAAACGGATCCGTTTCCGCTGAGTGAGCATACGTATATCGAACGTTGACTGTCTCGCGGCTATTGATGTTGTGCGCAAAATTCCCTGTCAGCGTGTAGTCGTTAAGGGCGTCCCCAGACGGGAACTGATACGTTGTGGTCACGCCGTCTCCGCCATCTTGCTGCCCAACCGGAGCGATTGCGAGAATCTTCGCAACTGTCGGATCTTTTCGTAGTCCAGAGGTGTTGTTCGGGTTTGGCGTGTTCAGGTCAACGTGCGTCACCGTGCCGCCAAATGGGTCCGTGTAGTCGAAGACCCCCGTTTTGAACGCTGCGGTCGGCGTCGTCTGGCTCGCCGTACGTGTGGTCCGAAACCGTTGCACTTCGCCATTCAGGAAGAAGAAGGTGTGGTCTTTCCAGATAGGCCCACCCACAGAGGCCCCAAAGTCATTGCGTACATAGGGATCCTGCTTGCCGTCACTTTTTCGGTTGAAGTAGTCCCGTGCACCTGTAGCGGTGTATCGGCCAAACTCATACAGGTCCCCATGCAACGCATTGGTTCCAGAGCGGGTAATCACGTCAATCACAGCGCCCGTATTACGCCCAAACTCAGCATCAAAGTTGTTCGTGATCACTCGAAATTCTTGGGTTGAATCGGGATTTGCGGACGAGATACCGCCCGCAATACCCGGAACAGAGGTGTCGTTATTGTCCGCGCCGTCCAGCATGAAGTTGTTGTTCCGGTCACGCTGCCCATTGACTGAGAAGCCGCCCACATTGTTTGAGGCGGTCACCACGCCGGGCGACAACAGTGTCAATTGGTAGGGATCCCGCAGGATCAGCGGCAGATCCTGGATCTGCTGCGAGTTGATTACCGTAGAAAGCTGAAAGCTGTCTGTCTCCACTGGCGCGGTCGCCGTTCCAGACACGTCCACGCTCGTATTGCTGCCCGCCACCGACAGTTTGAAGTTCACAGGCAGTGTCGCCGCTACATTCAACGTCACCTCGTTGCGCGTCACACCCTGGAACCCGCTCGCCTCAACGACGACCGTGTACACGGCCGGGGGTAGCGCGGCAAAGCTGTACACGCCTGCCGAACTCGTTGTCACCCTGTGGGCAATGCCGGTGCTGACCGCGGTCGCCGAAACAGTGGCTCCGGCAACAGCCGCTCCGCTCGGATCCAAAACCTGCCCAATGATGGTGCCGGTCTGCGCCATAGCCTCATGTGGGGCGAAGGCCAGCACGCAGGCTGCAGCAAGCGGCAAAGCGCGCAAGCTAAAACGTGGATTCATTGATGCTCCTGAGAAGGGCACTGCTCAAGCGGCGACCCCGGTCTGTAGTGATTTCAGTAGAGGTATTGCATTTGGACGGCCATATTTGCGGCTGCATCCTTGCCCATGAACTGCCATTTTTGTGACGTTTTTGGTGCAATTGAGATACGCATGACATCTCGACGGGAGAGACCCCTCTAATCGCTGGCGGTAGGCTACATATTTACACAGCGAACATACATGATTCTGTATATTCGGCGGTCCTGGGATTCTGCTCCTTCCCGCCCCGTACACTGCCATTGCTATCTCCCTCTCTCACGCTGCCCGGCTTGATCGAACGCAACTGACCGAATCCGGTCATAGGCATCGCGCGGGAGATCTGCTATACCAACGACATTCCCTATGCGGTTCTGCTCTGCTTGTCTGCCTCTCTTTTTTCTGCCGCTGGCGTTCGGTCAGGGTAGCCCTGTGCCGCCAGCTGCCGGACCGCCCACGGCCGCTCAGGGACCGGGTACGCAGCCTGTGTCTGGGAAGGCAGTGGATCCTTTTCGAGATGAGGCGCTGGTTTATGAGCACCTGGACTCGACCATCCGCATGGAGACGGACGGCACCGGCGAAAGCGTGAAGCATGTGGTGGTTCGTATTCAGTCCGAGGGGGCTGCGCGCCAATTCGGTGTGTTGTCGGTCAGCTTCGCCTCTGCCAGCACCACGGGCACGATCGAGAATGTGCGCGTGCACAAGCCGGATGGTGCGGTCGTCGTCACACCAGTGGCCGATATGCAGGAGCAGCCAGCGGCCATCACGCGTGAAGCCCCCCTCTACAGCGACATCCGGGAGAAGCAGCTTCCTGTCCGCTCGCTTTCTGCGGGAGACACGCTGGAGTACGACCTGCACACGGTGCAGACGAAGTCCGAGACCCCCGGCAACTTCTGGGGAGCGATGCAGCTCTTCTTCCCGGATACGGTCATCCTTTCAGAGACGGTAACCCTGGTTGTGCCTGCCGCGAAATATGTGAATGTCTGGTGTCCAAAACATAAGGCCGAGATGACCGAAGCCGGAGGCCGGCGCACCTATCGCTGGACCGGGAGCCAGCTGAATCCCACGCCAAAGCCCAGCGAAAACGGCGCGTCCGAGCCTGTGCCCAATCCCGATGAGGATGCCGACGGTCACCCGCTACCGGCAGTCGCCTGGAGCACCTTCCACAGCTGGGCGGAGGTCGGCGACTGGTATCGCACGCTCTCGCTCTCCCGTGCGCAGCCAACCGAGGCGATCCGGGCCCGGGCCGAGGAACTCACCCGCGATGTCAAGGTCCCGGAGGACCAGGTGCGGGCCCTCTATAACTTCGTGTCGGCGCGGACGCGCTACATCGGTATCGACCTTGGCATTGGACGCTACCAACCGCACGCGGCCGCTGAGGTGCTGAGCAATCAGTATGGGGATTGCAAGGACAAAGACACGCTGCTGGAGGCGCTGCTGCGTGCCAAGGGTTTCGTGACCTCTCCAGCGTTGATTGGAGTTGGCCTCTTCCCGGTTCCGGAGCTTCCTTCGCCGGCATCCTTCAATCACGTCATTACCACGGTCAAGCTGCCCTCGGGTCGCATCTGGCTTGATTCCACGCCGGAGGTCGCGCCCTTTCGCATCCTTCTGCCGCAGTTGCGCGACCAGCAGGCGCTCGTCATTCCCACGAGCGGCCCGGCAACCCTGGAGAAGACACCCAAGGATCCGCCGTATCCCTATCGCGAGCGCTTTGAGGCAGACGCTACCCTCGACAGCAGCGGCCTGCTGAAGGGCAAGGTTACCTTTACTCTACGATCAGACAATGAGCTTGGATACCGGGTGCTGCTGCAACGCGCTTCGCCATCGCAATGGGACAGCGCCACGCAGCTGGTCTCCAATGAAATGGGCTTCACGGGCACCGTGACGCATGCCGATCTTCACCAGCCTGACGCTGAAGGGCCTGTGCAGATCCGTTACGACTACAGCCGTCCCAGCTATGCAGATTGGCAGAACCTGAAGATTTTGCCGCTATTTCCGTCGCTGGAGATCACCTCGATCGACGCGGACAAGGCACCGGAGCGCGACATCGATCTGGGCACGCCGCGTACCCTGGAGGCCGTCACGCGCGTGCACCTGCCCGAGGGTTTCAGTGCCACTCTGCCGGACCCCGTGCACGTCAAGCGTGACTACACCACCTTCGACAAGACATACCGGATGGAGGGCGATGAAAAGGCCGGCGGAAGCACGCTGATCGTTGAGCGAAAGGTGACGGTAACTCAACCGAAGCTGCCCAAAGCGCAGTGGAAGGAGTATGTCAGCTTTTCGAAAGCCACGGGTTTGAGCGCGGGGGAGAACTACATTCAGCTCAGCCGTCGAGCAGCGTCTCCAACTGCGTCCGAAGAGGGAGCGGGTGAGCTCGGCGTAAACCCGCATTTGGCGCAGAGCAAGGTATCTCCGCGCGAGCTGATGAGCCTTGCAGAAACGCAGGAGCGTACTGCCGATTGGCAGGCTGAAAATAGCACTCTCGAAAAGCTTCGTCAGCAGGAACCAACGTATCCCTACCTCTACAGCATGTTGGGGTATTTGGCGGGGCAAACCGGCAGGCATCAAGAAGCCATTAGCAATTACGAAACGGAGCTGAAGAATCATCCCGACGCTCGCCCATGGATAGCCGTTCTGCTTGCATGGGAGTATGAGTACGATCACCGGGGCTCAGAGGGAATCGCTCTGCTGAAGACGTATTCGGCCAAAAAGGACCGGGATGTTGCTCTGAACCTGGCGAATCTTCAGTATCGACATGAGGACTATGCTGGGACGATTCTCACACTCAATACTGCGCTGAAGGCGTATCCGGGCGACCCTTCGATGCTTCTCCAGCTCGCGCCAGCGCTTCACATGTTGAAACGGGATGAGGAAGCCTCCACAGCCATCCACACCGCGATAAAGGATGCGACAAGCCCGTCGACCCTCAATGAGGGCGCGTATCAGCTCGGTTCGCTTTTAAGGTCGGACCTGCCCTTCGCGGAACAGTGTGCTCGCAAGGCTGTGAAGCTGCTAGAGACAGCCAGCACGGAACGCACGCTCGCGGAGACAAATAGCAGTGCGTATGAACAGAGCAATACCCTGCTCGCATCGTGGGATACCCTGGGCTGGATTCTGGTTCTTGAGCATAGTGCGGGTGACATGGCATCAACAGAGGACATCGTCGCTGCGGAGGAAATGCTCACAGCCAGTTGGATGGGAACATTGAACCCGGAGGTCGGCGGTCATCTCGCACATCTTTATGAACGAACGAAACGCCGCAGCGTCGCTCTCCGGCAGTACCATCTTGCCTCAGCAGCGTTGGAAAAGAGCACGGGGCCTCCCATCCGCGATTTCATTCGCGCGAGCATAGACCGTTTGGCCGATTACGAGGAAGTGCCCGAAACGCCCGCAGAGGAACACAGACAGTCTTCCGTCTTGCACCAAAGCAGCCTTACACGGGAGAAGGCAAGCGGTCGAGATAAGGAGCTTTTCGTTCCGGAGAAAGCTGATTCAGCAGCCCTGCTCCGTTTGCGTACATACCATATAGCGCGTCCAGGCGATGTGTCGGGATGGGGTGTCTTTCGTTTTCAGGTCAGTCACGATGCGATTCTCGCCGTACAGCAAGCTTCCGGTAGTCCGTCATTGAGGACGATGATTCCCGCACTGAGTACCTTGAAATTCCCGGATCTTGTTCCAGCGCATTCGAAGGCTCACTTGCTTCGCTCCGGCGTTCTGACGTGTTCCCGTGATCCTTGTGAACTTGTGCTGATGCTGAAACCAAATCTTGCACAGGAGCAGGTGGAGTGACCGGACGAGCTCTCGCCAGTCCGTGCCAACTCATTATGCCGGTACAGGATCCATGGGCAGGTTGGGGCCGCTGTCGTCATCGTCTTCTG
>CAXTSF010000066.1:10706-14301 GCA_964246865.1 uncultured Terriglobus sp. | reverse complement strand
CTTTACCGCCGTCGTGGAGAATGATGTCACCGCTGGTGGCCAGGTCGCCATACCGCGTGGTGCCACCGTGGGCGGCAGCGTGGTGGACGCCACTGGCGCGGGTGCGCTGAAAGGCCGCGGATCCCTGACCCTGCAACTCACCTCCCTGAGCCTCGGCGGACAGACGGTGCCGCTGGGGAGCGAAGCGTTCAAAGTGAACGGCCGGGACAAGGCAGCGCAGTCGATTACCTCCACCATCGCGGGCGGTGCGATTGGCGCAATCATCGGCGGCGCGGTGGGCGGCGGCGCGGGTGCCGCGGTCGGTGCGGGTGTGGGCGGTGTCGCCGGCCTGGGAACGTCGGCGGTCTCGGGCGGCGGCGATGCCGTCCTTCCAGGCGAGGCGCTCCTGCACTTCCGGCTTACTGCGCCGGTGCTGGTGACCACGGTCTCCGAGGCGGAGATGCAGCGGCTGGGCCAGTATGCCGGTCCCGCCGGACGACGGCCGGGATTCACCGGCTATCCCGCACCAGGACCATACCCGTACGCCTATCCTGGACCGTATCCCTACGCTGTCGCTTATCCCGGCTACTTCTACGGAGGGCCGTACCGTCGGGGTGGATATTACGCCTACGGCTACTAAGCTCATCCTCTCTGCTCGCCCGGCCTTCGGCTGAGCCTCCGGTGCGGGCTTAGCTGTAGCCGCTCATTTATACTTGCGGACAAGCCCAGCGCCCGGTCGAGCGGTCTCGCCGGCAGCGCGGGGCGGCGTACGACTTACCGGAAGGGCATCCACCACCACACATGATTCGCTTTCTTCAGCAGGGCACGCGCGCCACCAAGGCAATCTTTGGCGTCATCATCGGTTTGGCCATTCTCTCGATGGTCGTCTATCTTGTGCCCGGGCTGAATGAGGGTCTGAACGGCAATCCACAGGGTGTCTACGCCACCGTACGGACACCTGGCTTCTTCGGCCGGATCTTCGGCGCCAGTACGGAGATCAAGTCCACCGATGTCGCCCGCATGTCGCAGGTGATGGCGCAGCGCCAGGGCTTGCCGCTGCAATATGCGTCCTTCATGACGCCGCAGGCACAGCAGATTCTGGTTGCCGGCGCGATCGAACAGCGTGAGGCAGAGCGGCTCGGGTTGACCGCCTCTGAGAATGACGTTCGCGCCGAGCTGAAGCAGGGCCAACTCGGGGCCATCCTCTTCCCCAAGGGTCAGTTCATCGGTGATGACAAGTACCAGCTTTTTGTCCAGCAATACGGCTTCAACACGCCCGCCGAGTTTGAGAGCCGCATTCGCGAGGACCTGACGCGCAGCCGCCTGGTCCAATTTGTCACGGCCAATGGCAGTGTTCCCGATTCCGCCGTACGCGAGGCTGTCCTGCAGCAGGGAACCAAGGTAAAAATCGATTACGCCGTGATCTCGTCGGAGGAGATTGCCAAATCGATCAACCCGATCGAGAGCGATCTGCAAACGTTTTTCCAGAAGAATCAGGCGCGCTACAAGGATGCAATCCCGGAGCAGCGCAAGATCACGTACGTTTCGCTCAGCGGGAGCGATCTGCCGAATGGCATCCAGGTGAGCGACGCGGACCTGCAGGGCTACTACAACGCGCATAAGGCTGACTTCCATGTCGATGAGCAGGTGAAGGTGCGCCACATCCTGATCAAGGTTCCTGAGGGAGCGGACAGCAAGACGGATGCTGCGTCAAAGGCCAAGGCACAGGGCCTCCTGGATAAGATTCGCGGTGGCGCGGACTTCGCCGCACTGGCACGCGCGAACTCGGACGACCCCGGCTCCAAGGACTCCGGCGGCGAGCTTGGCTTTGTGAAGCGCAACCACCAGATGGTGCCCGCCTTTGAGAGTGCCGCGATGGCCCTGAAGGCCGGGCAGACCTCGGACCTGGTCAAGACGAACTTCGGATATCACATCATCCAAGCCGAGTCGCGCGACGACGCGCACGACCCATCGCTTGCGGAGGTGACCGACAAAATCAAGCCGATCGTGGCGCAGACCAAGGAAGCGAGTGCCCTGCAGAGCTTTGCGCAGACGATCGCCTCGGAGGCGGCCAAATCCGGCCTCGACAAGACGGCCGCCGACCACCATCTGCACGCTGTGACGACCGGCTTCCTCGGCCAGAGCGGGGCGATCCTAGGCCTCCCCAGCAGCGAGTCTCTGGTGCAGGCTGCCTTTTCCGGCAAGAAAGGTGATGCACCCCGCGTAGCTCCGCTCGGCCAGGGCACGAGCGCCGTCTACCAGACCGTCGATGTACAGCCCGCGCACACGCCCACATTCGCCGAGTGGCGCGACCATGTGGTGGAGGACTACCGGACCGAGCAGGTGCCGCAGCTGTTGCAGAGCCGGCTGGCGAAGCTCGCCGATCGCGCGCACCAGCTGAATGACCTGAAGAAAGCCGCAGCGGAGCTCAATGTACCGGTAAAGACCTCCGACCTCGTGGACCGCACCGGAAACGTGCCGGAGATCGGGCAGCTGATCGGCCCGGCCTCGGTCGCCTTTACTCTGCCGCAGGGCGGTATCTCCGGCCCTATCAACACCGGCCGCACAGGCACCGTGCTGCAGCTCATCGATAAGCAGGCACCCGGCGCGGATCAGGTCACCAGGGCCCTTCCTGCGCTGCGTCAGCAGCTGACAGAGCGCAAGCGTGCTGAGCTCTTCGGTGTCTACATGGGTACGTTGATGGATGTGTACAAGCAGAAGGGTGCGATTCGCGTCTTTGCCAAGCCAACGGCACCTGCGCTTCCGCTCGGCACCTAAATGCGCCGGGATGACCGGCGAAGTATTCACCCTGCCGCACAACTCCGCGGAGACGCGGCTCGCATCGTAGACTGACATGATCTCTGAGCGGCTCTCTGGCATCCTGCTGCATGTAACCTCTCTGCCTTCTTACGGTGGCATCGGCGACTTCGGTCCCGCGGCCTACGCCTTTGTCGACTTCCTGGCTTTGGGCAAGCAGCGGCTTTGGCAGGTGCTCCCGCTCAATCCCACCGGCTACGGCAACTCTCCTTATTCCGCTCTTTCAGCCTTCGCCGGCAACCCGCTGCTGCTGTCGCTGGAGCGCCTCCAGGCAGATGGCTGGTTGGAGGCGGGCGAGATCGACGGCCTTTCCGGTCACGCAGGGAACGTTGACTTCGGCCGCGTCGCCGCTGAGAAGATGCCGCTGATCGAGCGCGCCGCGCAGCGATTCCTCACAACAAAGGACCCAGCCGTATGCGCGCAGTACGAGCGCTACCGCGAGGTGAACGCGGGCTGGCTGCCGGACTACGCCCGCTACGTGGTGCTTCGCCGCATGCACAACTACCGTCACTGGATCGAGTGGGCACCGGAGTTCACCAGCCGTGATCCGGAGGCGCTCGCACGCTTCGATGCCGAACACAGGCATGCGCTGGCCGTGGAGCATGCCATCCAGTTCCTCTTCAACGAGCAGTGGTCGGCTCTGCGCAGATACTGCGCCAGCAAAGATGTGCGCATCATGGGCGATATGGCCATCTTTGTCTCCTACGACTCGGCCGACGTCTGGGCCAACAAGGAAAACTTTGAGCTGGACGAGAACTATCAGCCGACCAGCGTCTCCGGTGTTCCGCCGGACTACTTC
>CAXTSF010000066.1:0-10696 GCA_964246865.1 uncultured Terriglobus sp. | reverse complement strand
CCGCTGGCGCTACCTGGAGCAGCACGGCTTCGACTGGTGGGTCGCTCGCGTCACGCGGCAGATGGAACTCTATGATCTGCTGCGGCTCGATCACTTCCGCGGCTTCGAGGCGTACTGGCGTGTGCCCGCATCGGAAGAAACGGCGCTAAATGGAGAGTGGGTGGAGGCACCCGGCGCAGCCCTGTTTGACCGTCTCAAAGGCGCGCTCGGGGGCTCGCTGCCACTGATTGCGGAGGACCTCGGCGTGATCACCGACAAGGTCGAGAAGCTGCGCAACGCCTTCGAGATGCCCGGCATGCGCGTACTGCAGTTCGGCTTTGCGGACCGCGGGGCGCACATGCACCTGCCGCATCGCTATGTCTCCAACATGGTGGTCTACACCGGCACCCATGACAACAACACCACCCTTGGGTGGTGGCGCGAGGCGGGCAGCGACGACCGCAATAACCTGCTCACCTACCTGGGCCCGCTCCCGCATGACAACGATGTCGTCTGGGCGATGATCCGCGCCGCGGAACGATCCGTCGCCGCCATCTGCATCCTGCCGCTGCAGGACGTGCTGCACCTGGGCGGCGAGGGCCGCATGAACACGCCCGCCGTCCCCGAGAACAACTGGGCATGGCGATACGCGCCCGACGCTCTCCATCCGGACTTTGCGACGCAGTTGCGCGCCATCACCGAGCAGACCGATCGCGACGGCTATGTACCGGAACCGGAAGAGGAGATTGCCTCCCCGAAACCAGTGGAGGCGTTGGAAGCCGCCGCGGCAGCGGAGCAGGCGGCCGCAGGAGCCGTGTAGGCAAGCGCGGTCTGCACCACATGCTCTAGACTTGGAAACAGATCAAGGAGTTTGAAACGTATGCCGCTCTCCGGCGAAGCCATCCGCACCATGAATTTCGTGGACGACATGTCCGTCACGCTCCGCCGCATCATGGCCACTCTGCCATCGCTTACCCCCGAGGAGCGTCAGCGCGTCGCGGAGCACATCCGCCAGTCCGACCCCAGCTACGCCTCCGTCCTCGAAGCCATCGAAAGCCGATAGCGCGGTGCCCACACCCTCACAGGTGAGGCCGCTCCGGGTCGCGATCATCGGTGCTGGCACTGCGGGCCGCTCGCTTGCGGCGCAGGCGGTGCGTGCAGGCCATCACGTCACCTTGGAGGACGTTCTGCCATCCAGGCTGCGCCAGGCGCTGGCGGATATCGATACCGCGGGCCTGCCCGGCTCCCTGCGCCTCACAAACACGGTCGAGGATGCAGTGCGCGAGGCCGATGTCGCTATCGACTTCGTGCCCGATGAACTCGAGTCGAAGCTTGAGATCATCAGCATGGTGGACCGCATGGCACCGCCGAAGACCGTGCTCTGCATTCCGACTGCTTCGCTCAGCCTGAACGACCTTGCCTCCTGTACCTACCGCGCGGACCGCTGCGTCGGCGTCGAGATAGCCGGGGCTTCCGTCACCGTGGTGTCAGGGCCAAAGACCTCCGCGGCGACACAGGAGATGATGCTTGGCTTCTGGCGCTCCCTCGAGCTTGAGCCTGCGCCGCGCGAGGACGCCGTGGCGCTGCCGTAGCACAAATTACTGGCCCGCGGCCTCCCGCTTATAGGGTGTCTTCAGGCGTTCGCGCGCCTCGTTTACCGCACCTTGCGTATTGTCGTTGGTCTGCACCGCCAGCCGGTACTCATTCACGGCGCGGTCACGCTGGCCTGTCAGGTCGAAGATTCTGCCGAGGCCGATGTGGCTCCACACCTCGGTCCACTTCGGGTCGCTATCGCCGCGCAGGGCGTCCCGGTAGCTGTTTGCGGAGGACTGATAGTTGCGCTGCGTAAAGAAGATCTCCGCGATGCGATAGTTCGCCAGGGACGAGTTCTTGTTGGTATCCAGCGCCTTCTGGTACTCCGCCAGCGCGCCGATCAGATCGCCCTGCGCCACCAGCTGCTGGCCGCGCAGCACGGCTACGCGCACCGCCAGGTCCGGCGTGCTCTTCAGCACCCAGTTCTCCGGGTCGATGGTGATCTTGCGCGGCCGGCCAAAGGTCTCGATGGTGTACGAGCTGTCCGTGCCGGAGACGTCGATCTTGCGCGCCTCCGTTTTGCCGTCGGTATCGACCCGCAGCTCCACCGGCATGCGGAAGAGATCCAGGTCCTGTGAGATGGCGCCGACGGTGCGGAAGCCCTTCGCATTGCCCAGCCGGTACACCGTGAACTTGCTCTGAAAGGCCGGTGCGCCGGTGCCGTCCACCCACTGTGCGAAAAATGCGTCCAGATTCACGTTCTGCGCCTGTGCCTTGGCAACCGTCTCCAGGTCGGCGCTGCGGATCGGTTTATCGGCATATTGCGAGAGCACGCCACGCAGAAAGGCGGTGAAGCGCTCATCGCCCATCTCGTACCGCAGCATGTGGAAGATCATCGCGCCTTTTTCGAGCGTCATCGACTGGAACTGCGGCGAGAACGGATCGACCCGCGACAGTGTTGCCAGCGGAGCCGTGTCATAGGCCAGGGCTCCGGCCTGAATATCCGGGATCGCATTCTGAAGCGCGGTCTTACCCGCCGTGTCCTCGAGCGACATCAGCTCAGCATAGCGGGACATCCCGTTCGTGATCCATGCGTCGCTCAACGTTGCGGGCGAGACTTCGCTGCCCCACCACTGCCGCGCGATCGTATTGGCCAGCAGGCGGCTGCTGTTGCGGTCACCAATACGATTACCGGCGAGCGCCGCGATCTCCGGTCCCCACGAGGCGGCAACCGCGTCCGTAGGCAGCTCGACGATGTTGATCTTCGACGATTCCGGCTGCCCAAAGGTGCTGGTGAAGAACTCCTGCTGGCGCTGCGCCAGCGCGGCGTACTCGGCTAAGTTCGGCTTCTTCGCATCGACCACATAGACGGAGACTGTAGATCCGCCCGTGGGCTTGATGGCGGGGGCAAACTTGCCGGCGATCAGCGTTCCGGGAAAGCCGGGCTTGGCCCAGGTGAAGTCAAATTGCGTTTTGTTGCCTGGCAGGCTCTTCCGTCCCGCCGCACCGCTTGCAATCGCGGTCTCATCTCCCGGCACCTTGGCGTGCAGCGTCATCGTGAACCGGTTCGTATAGAGGCCGACCATGGGGAACCAGCGTCCTGGATAGAGCAGCATCGAGACCGGGTTCGCAATCGCCGCCGTCTTGATGCCCTCCACCGGGCTCGTGTCCGCGCCGGAGAGGATGCCGTCATAGGCGAAGTTGAAGGTGGTCGTCGTTCCCTTTGTCAGAGTGGCCGGCAGCGCCAGGGTAATGGTGGAGTTGCGCGCATTGCGTTTGCTGTCGAGACCCTTGTTGCCGCCATTCGTCACTTTCGTGACACGCAGACCGTTGTTCAACTCAAAGGTCGCCGTGTTCAGGTCGTCCAGCGCGGTCACGTTGACGGCCGCGGTTGCGGAAAGCCTCTGCGCCGCAGGATCAAGCTCCGCATCGATCACGTACCCGTTCACCTGCAGAGCCGGCCGTGCCGCCGTCTGCGCCGGCAAAAAGAGTGGGCAGCATGCAAGAGCCGCGAGCAGGGCAGTGCGGCACATGCGTTCAAGTCTTCCAGACATTCGATGAATCCTCGCGGGAGTGCCGGACCGCGATGTACCGGCAAAGTCGTCCAACCGTATCTCTAAGACTTTAGACGCAGCGGCTCCGCACGCGGATGAGAGCCGGCTTTCGCTCCATCAACGGCTCACAGGCGGAACGGTCCTGCACGTTGCCTGGAACGCCTGCCGGTGCAGACCTATGCGCGCATCCGCCCGGCATTTGGGGCCAGCACCGACAGCACCGCGTCTCGCACGCGCAGGACCGATGGCCGCTCCGGGTCGGCTCGCAGACGCTCCCGCACCTCTGCAAGGGCGGCAAGCTGGGCCGCGCGCCCGGGCGTGTCCTCCAGCAGGTCCTTGAGCTCGCCGGCGACGCGCGCAGCGGTGAATTGCTCCTGCAGCAGCTCCGGCACGATGCGCCGGCCGCCGATCAGATTCACCATGCTCACTGGCAGGTTGCCGTGCACGTCCTTCTCCGCCGCCATCTCCTCCGGGTACTGCACAAGCCGCTTTGCGATCCGGTAGGTGAAGCCCGAGACCCGATATACCGTGACAAACGGCGTGCCGATCACCGCTGCCTGCACGGTTGCCGTGCCGCTTGCCACCACGGCAGCCCGGCTGTGCAGCAGCGCCGCACGTGCATCGCGTACAAAGGTCGCGCGGGGCCCGCCGGAGTCCGCATCCCTCCGCTTTGTGATCTGATTCCATTGCACCAGCTGCTCGTCCGGAATCGTCGGCGCCACTGGAACCAGATACTCATACCCAGGCCCAATCAAGCGTGCCGCGTCCAGCATCGTCTGCAGGTTCGCGCGGATCTCGCTCCGGCGACTGCCCGGAAGCAGCGCGATCCACGGCATTTCTGGATTCGGCCCATGCATGCCTGCCAATGGCTCGGGCAATGCCAGGATTTGATGCCCGGGAGGTCTCTTCGTGTATCTCTGCGATCCCATGTGTGCCTGTTCCGCATAGGCCTCCCGCGAAACCGCTGGCAGAGCCGCCTCTGCCAGCGGATGCCCCACAAACTCCGCATCTACTCCCCGCGCCCGGTAGAACGGCTCCTCGAAGGGGAAGATCGTCAGCATCTTGTCCACGCGCTCCTGCACCCATCGCAGTCGGCCGCGCTTCCACGCCCACAGCTGTGGACTCACAAACCAGATCACCGGTACGCCCATGCGCTTCAGGTGCTTCGCCAGCCGGAAGTTCACATCGGGAAAATCGATCAGCACCGCCGCATCTGGCCGGTCCTGCTGCATACTCCGGACAAGCCGCCGGTAGCTGACCACAATGCGCGGCACGTGCCGCAGGATCTCCGTGATCCCCATGACGGCCACGTCCTCGGCACGGATCACCCGCCGCTGTCCCGCGATCTCCATGGCCATGCCACCCAGCCCGGTGAACCGCGCCTCCGGCAGCGCGTTCCGCAGAGATGCGATCAGCTCGGCACCGTAGTGGTCGCCCGATGCCTCACCCGCGGAGAGAAAGATCAGGGGCGCGCTTTGTATCGGTAAAGGCATCGATAGCGCAGGCGGATCCGGTCAGGAGCTTTGCGGCAACAGGGTCACGTCCGGTTGCGGCAAAGGCACGCCGCCACTCTCCTGATCCTTGTACTGCAGCTGATACAGCTTCCAATACAGGCCACGGCGCAGCAGCAGCTCATTGTGCGATCCACTCTCGCGCAGCTGACCCTTGTGCATCACCAGGATCACGTCCGCACTCTGGATTGTCGACAGCCGGTGCGCGATGATGACCGCCGTCCGGCCCGTGATCATACGGTCCAGCGCCGAACGCACCCGCAGCTCCGTGTCCGTGTCCACGGATGAGGTCGCCTCATCCAGGATCAGGATCTCCGGCCGGTGGGCCAGCGCACGCGCAAAGCTGATCAGCTGCTTCTGCCCGGTGGAGAGCGTCGCCCCCCGCTCCTGCATCGGCTCGTTGAAGCGTCCCGGCAGCGTGCGAATAAAGTCACCGATGTTGACCTCATCCGCGGCCCGTTCCACTTCCGCATCGGTAATCCACTCGGAGCCGAGCCGGATATTGCTGCGGACGGTTCCGGTGAACAGAACGGCATCCTGCAGCACGACCCCAAAGTGTCTCCGCAGTGCCTCCAGCGATTGTTCCCGCACGTCTACGCCGTCCACCAGCACCGCGCCGCGCTGCACGTCGTAGAAGCGCATCAGCAGCGCCGTGATGGTTGTCTTGCCGGCGCCGGTATGTCCCACGATTGCGGCCGTCTGCCCTCGCGGCACACGGAACGAAACGCCGCGCAGAATCCACTCGATCTCGGTCGAGGCGGCAAGCTGCTCCGGCGTCGCACTCTCTACCCACTGCCGGGTCTCCTCCGAGAGTGACTGGTAGGTGAACCAGACCTCGCGAAACTCGATCGTCCCCGTCTCGCGCGTGGCACTCGCTGCTCTTTCACGAGAGCCGGGCGCAGACGGTGCTCCCGGCAATGCGGGCGAAGCAATCTCCGGTGGCGTGTCCAGCAGCGTAAATACGCGCTCGGACGCAGCCATGGCCGCCTGCAGGATGTTGTACTTCTCACTCAGGTCCTGGATCGGCCGGAAGAAGCGCTGCGCATACTGCAGAAAAGCAACCAGCACACCGACCGTCACGGTGCTGCCGAGCAGCCGGTTCCCGTGCAGCACACTCAGCCCGCCGCGCCAGATCACCAGGGCCATCGCGATCGAACTCAGCAGCTCCACCGCGGGATAGTAGAGCGAATATGCCTGCACCTGATCGACATAGGCATCGCGGTGCTCCGCATTGATTGCGGAAAAGTCGCGAAAGGCGCGTGGCTCGCGGTTGAACAGCTGCACCACCGCCATGCCACTCACATGCTCCTGCGTGTAGGCGTTGATCTTCGCAATAGCAGCGCGGATGCGCCGGTAGCTGTTCCGCACAGAGATGCGAAACAGCCGCGTGATGTACATGATGGCCGGGAGCACTGCCAGCGTCAGCAGCGCCAGCGGCCAGCTCATGCGCAGCATGATGCCCACAATGAACAGGAGCACAAAGATGTTTTCAAAGATGGTCAGCACGCCCGAGGTAAACATCTCGTTCAGCGCATCCACATCGCTCGTCACCCGCGTCACCAGCCGCCCCACGGGATTGCGATCGAAGAAGCCGACATGCATCCGCTGCAGGTGCCGGAAGATCTGCGAACGCATGTCGAACATGATGCGCTGCCCGGTCCACTGCATCAGGTAGGTTTGCAGAAACTCAAGCGCGTAGTTGATCACCAGCGACGCCAGATACAGCCCGGCACACTCGGCAATGCCGGTCATCGGCAACGGGCTCAGATGCCGCGCGAGCCAGGAGTGCGGCGTAACCTGGCCGCGCGACATATAGTTGTCCACCGCCGTCTTTACGAGCAGCGGTCCGGCCACATCGGCACCAGACTTCAACAGAATGGCCAGGCTGCTAATTGCAACCGCGGCTTTGTAGGGCCGCAGATACGTCAGCATGCGCCGCATCAGGCGTCCGTCGTACGCCTTACCGACAACATCGTCGTCCTGCCCCGCGGGCTTTTTCCCCTTGGGTTTCACTTTGCTTACGCCCTGGGGCCTGGTGCGTTCTGCCGCTTTTGCCATCACGTTCATTCTAGATGTCGCTCGAAGCCCGATCTGTGAACTAAAAATGCGGCCAGAAGATCCGGCATCACGATCATCTGCCTGGGCTGCGACCGATCCAGCCGTGGGACAATCGTCCTGTGGCTGAATCTCTCGGCGTTTACGTCTCCATTCCGTTTTGCCGGGGAAAGTGCAGTTTCTGCCATTTCGCCTCCGACGTCTTCCCGCTTACGGAGCTGCCCGGCTACGTCGACCGTCTCTGCTTTGAGATCGCCGCCTCTCGCATCTTCGCGGACCGGCACCGCCTCACGATTCCGGACCGGTGCGACTCCGTCTTCCTCGGCGGCGGCACGCCCTCGCTCCTGTCACCCGGACAGGTGCAACAAACCTTCACTGCACTGCGCGAGAGTTTTCCCGTCACGCCGGACGCGGAGATCACCGTAGAAGTGGCGCCCGGCCAGCTTGACGACGATCTGCTGGAATCGCTGCTGCGCGAAGGAGTCAACCGCATCTCGCTTGGCGTGCAGAGCTTTATCGGCCGGGAGGCGCACGCGGTTGGCCGCCTCCATAGCGCGGAGCAGTGCAGGGAAGAGGTCCGCCGCCTGCAAAAGCGCGGCGTACAAAGGCTCAGCCTCGACCTGATTCTCGGCCTGCCGCACCAGACACGCGAAAGCTGGCGTCGGTCATTGCAAGAGGCCATCAACACCGGCGTGGACCATCTCTCCATCTACATGCTCGATGTGGACGAAGGATCGCGGCTGGGCCGGGAGCTGATCGGTCCAGGCGTGCGCTACGGCGCGGGCACGGTGCCGGACGACGCCACCATCGCGGACTGTTATGCCGAGACCTGCGAGAGCCTTGCCGCAGCCGGCCTCATGCAGTACGAGATCTCCAACTTCGCACGCGAGGCGCAGCAGTCGCGGCACAATCGCAAATACTGGGAGCGCCGGCCTTACCTTGGCTTTGGTCTGGACGCGCACTCCATGCTGCGCACCGATGCCGGCACTGCCGTCCGCTTCCGCAACGCCGCGGATCTCCACAGCTACGCCGCTGATCTCCACGGAAACACCTCGGCTGAACCAGACCTCGAGGAGCTTGACAGCCTTGCCTCCTTCGAGGAAACCGTCTTTCTCGGCCTTCGTCTCAACGAAGGGCTCAGCCTCGCGGACTTGCGTCGCACGCATCCGGCGGAGCTCGTCCGCGCTCTCCTGGAGCGTGCGCGCGAGCTTGCAAACGAAGGCATGATGCACGTCACTGCCGATCACCTGCAACTCACTTCCAAAGGCCGCCTGCTCGCCTCCAGCATCTTCGGCGAGCTGCTCGCCACCCCCGCGTAACGAGGAGGACATCCCATGCAAAGCGTAATTGACCTTCGCAGCGACACTGTCACTCAGCCCACACCGGAGATGCGCGAGGCCATGGCGCGCGCAGAACTCGGTGACGACGTCTACAGCGAAGACCCTACCGTCAACCGGCTGGAGCTCCGTGCCGCCGCCATCTTCGGCAAAGAGGCCGCGCTCTTTGTACCCACCGGCACCATGGGTAACCAGATCGCGCTCAAGCTCCACACCGAGCCAGGCCAGGAGGTACTCTGCGAGGCCCGTGCACACGTGCTCGACTGGGAGATGGGCATGGCCGCCATGTTCTCCGGCTGCCAGCTGCGTACCGTTCCCGCGGAGCGCGGCATCCTGCGCTGGGAGCACATCGCCCCTGCACTCTCCACCAACGGCCCTTACTACAAAGCGCGCACCGGCCTCATCTGGCTGGAGAACACGCACAACATGGCGGGCGGCACCGTCACCTCGAAGGCCATCCTGGACGAGATTGCGGCCGAGGCCCACGCGCAGGGTCTCCCTGTCCATCTCGATGGAGCGCGCGTCTTCAATGCCGCCACTGCTTTGGACACAGACGTCGCCGACCTCACCGCGGGCTGCGACACCGTGAACTTCTGCCTCTCCAAGGGCCTCTGCGCGCCTGTCGGTTCAGTCCTCGTTGGTTCTGCGAAGCACATTGCAAAGGCACGCAGTCTTCGCAAGGCGCTCGGCGGAGGCATGCGGCAGGCAGGCGTGCTCGCCGCGGCCGGCCTCCTCGCGCTGGAGCAGATGCCTGCGCGCCTTTATGAGGATCACGCGAAGGCGAAGCTGCTCGCATCCTCGCTCGCCGAAAGCCCGCAGCTCACCGTCGATGTTGCTTCCGTCGAAACAAACATCGTTTTCTTCGGTGTTCCCGGTAATGCTGCGGCCCTTGTCGCGGCGATGAAGGAGCGGGGTATCCTCGCCAGTGCAATCGGTACGAACCGTGTCCGGCTCGTCACGCATCGCGACGTCTCCTCGGAGCAATGCACGCAGGCAGCCGCCGCGATTACCAGCCTTGTGTCCGCGGATGCCCAAGTTCCCGCTGGAATCGGAGCTTAGCCCGCCTGCGTCTACACTGTGCGTGCAACTCCTTTGCGCCGGTCCGGTGACCGCTGCCCAACGCACACCAACAACGCAATGGAATGCTTTGGGAAGCGCGGTGCGACTCCGCCACTGCCCCGCAACTGTGATTCGCGCAGCTACTGTTTTTGAGAGCACTCCGAAAAGGGCTTAGGTTCGCCTCACTGCCGTCAGGTGGGAAGAGACGCATCCTGGTGGAGGTCTTTTCGATAAGCGCGTAAGTCAGGAGACCGATTCCGCTGCCGGCAAGGCACCGTGCTCCGCGGGGAGCACAGGAGACGCTCATGAATCGCACCATCTCGCGCTCGAGCATCGCTCCGAGACGCAACCGGCATAGCGACATCGCCCGATCCGCAGCGCTTCTGCTCTCGCCCTTCCTCGTCGCACCGTTCGCACACGCGGTGATCGTGCGTGGTGTAGTGCGCGACCCGCTCGGCCGCGCCATCCCCTCCGCGCGCGTTCAGCTCGTGCAGGACAAGCAGGTGATCGGTTCTACCGTTGCGCTTCCGGACGGTACGTATGAGATCCGCTCCGTCGCTCAGGGCCGCTTCCTGCTTATCAGCGCAGCCGCCGGCTTCTCCCCGCACGTGGGTGAGCCGTTCTTCGGGCGCGACCTCGACATCCTCTCCTTCGACCTGGAGATGACCATCTCGCCCGTACAGGAGCAGGTCACCGTCACCGCCATCGGCCAGCCGCTGCCCATGGAGCAGACCAGTTCCAGCATCCATCTCATCCCGGAGAGCAATTTACGCACGCGCGTGGACCTCGTCAGTGATCTGCGTCTGCAGCCTGGCGTCTCCGTCGTGCAAGCCGGCCAGTACGGCGCGCAAACCTCCCTCTTTGTCCGTGGCGGCAACTCCGACGCGAACGCCGTTCTCGTCGACGGCGTTCCGGCAAACAGCATCGGCGGCCTCTTTGACTTTGGCAACACCAGCTCCACCGCCGTCACCGGACTCGAGGTCCATCGCGGCCCGGATAGCGTGGTCTACGGCACCGATGCGCTCGCCGCCGCCGTGCGCTTCGACACTCCGCGCGGCCAGTCGCTCCGGCCTGTCCTCAACTACTCCGGCGAGGGCGGCAACTTCGGCACTTACCGCAATGAGGTCTTTGTCTTTTTTAATCGATCGAGCATGGATCTCTACACGGC
>CAXTSF010000065.1:0-14421 GCA_964246865.1 uncultured Terriglobus sp. | reverse complement strand
CAGCAGGACACCCAAGCCGATGGCACCGGACGATTCTGAGGGAGAGAGCTTGTCGGCCGTTTCAAAATCGGCTTGCGCCTCTTCATTCTTTCCAATCTGCGCGTAGATGGATCCCCGCATGGTGCGAAGCGAAGCGAGCTCTGGGTTTGCCTCTATCGCGGTGTTCAGCACCCCTAATGCAACGTCAGGCGATTGATGGTCCATGCTCAGGATTGCAAGATCGATGTAGGACCGGGCGTCCCTCGGAAATTGCGCGGACGCCTGACGGTAGACCTCGATGGCTTCCGGCACCTGCTGATTGCCCGCGTACGCGGCACCGAGCAGGTTCAGCGTGTCTGCATCCAGGGGTTTGCCCGACGCCTGTGCTGGCCTCAAAAGCGCCAGTGCGTCAGAAAAACGCCGTACGTCCACGGAAAGCGACGCGAGATCGTAGGCGATGACGGCGTTCTCAGGATCCGCCTTGTGCAGTGCTTCCAGACGAGCCAGTGCTCCATCGGTATCGCCGGTTTCCGCCATGCACGCAGCCAGCTGCACCAATGTGGTTCGGTCCATCTGGGTCGTCTCACCGGCTTGTTTGAAGTGGGCGGCAGCGGCGGCGCAATTGTGCTTCTCCAACGCGAGTACACCTGCCATCGCATGGGCCGTGCCATCTGCCGGCTGGAGGCGAAGCACGGTCGCGAGCAGCTTCTCCGCGCGAAGATCATGCGATCGGTAAGCAATTTGCGCACCCGCCTGCGCGGCAACAAGATCGTCCGGCTGTATGCGAAGCGCACGCTCAATGCTGAGCAACGCCTCCTCCGGCTTGCCCGTACCGTTCAGCGCGATGGCACGATAGGTCCAGGCCCGGGCACTCTCTGGATGCAACTGCGTCTCCGCATCACTGAGAGAAAGCGCAGATGTATAGCGGTGTGCCGCCAAGGCATCGCGGACGGCATCCTGCTGCGCCGCCAAGAACTCGTTTGGCATCAGCAGCGAAGATACCGATAGCCAGCCCAAGAACTGGAGGCGTGATGTCCAATGCCCGCTCATGTCCAATCAAGTCTATGTCAGAAGGCAAGTGCGCCCGTTTTGGGCTGGGGCTTTTGGGGGGGGGGGCATGCAATGCCCTATGTACGGGGGGGGGTTGGGCTTTTTGTACCCCCCCCCCCCCCCCCACGAATGTTGATTCCCGGTTAGAACTGGAAACGGCCCCCAAGTTGAATCGTGCGAGGTTGGAAGGTGTCCGAGGACTGACCCAGTGTGTTTGAACCCACGTTGTAATTCACATATCGCAGGTTGACACGGTTCAGGACGTTGAAGAAATCTACGCGAAGCTGCAAGTTGGCCTTTTCCGTTCGGAACCAGGGCAGGCTGTTGTTTTTCAGAACGCTCGCGTCAATCGCAAGCAGGCCTGGGTTGCGAAAGATATTCCGGCCCAGGTTTCCGAGTGTTCCTGCCGTTGGTGCTGTTAGGCCCACAGGCACGACGTAGGTCTTGCCATTCACCGCCTGCTGCCCGGTCTGAAATATCCCTGTTCTGTACTGGCTGCGGCTGAAGCCAGTGCGTTGGGTCCCTTGTACCAGGTTTGGCCGGTCGTTGTTATAACCGTCTGCGTTGTAGTCGCCACAGGTCACAATGGTGCCGGTGCAGGTTGAATCAAAGGCGTTGTAGTTCGTAGGACTGAATGGAGTACCGCTCTGCGCCGTGGCGATGGATGCGACCTCCCAGCCGCCAAGCAGGTGGTCGGCAATCGCCTGTATGTGCGGTGTGGGCAGGGTGTAGCTTCCCGAGAATTTGAAATTGTTCGGAACGTCAAAGGAGCTGTTGCCATAGTTAGCAGCAAAGTTGTGCTGGTCGCCAGGGCAATCCAAGGATCCCGCGCCGTTGAAGTTGTTCGAGTCAAATCGCGTGTTGCACGTTCCGTAATCCAGGGCATGGGACCAGGTGTAGGAGGCCTGATAGTTCAGGTTGCGGAGCCGCTGGGTCAGCGTAAACACCACGCCGTTGTAGTACGAGGTATTCAAGTTGGTGACATAGCTGACATTCGTGAAACTCGGGTTGAGACGGAGAAGTTTCCCGTTGTTGCGGATGAGGTCTCCTGCGCTCCGATTAAAGTCGGTTCCGCTCAACTGGTCGTACGCATACGAGCCAACGCCGTTCACACCGAAGACAAAGTGTCCCGGAAGCTCCGTTGTCAGACCAAGGGTGTAGTTGAGCGTCTTCGGCGTCTTGACGTTCGGGTCGAGACCCGTAACTCCAGCACCGGAACCGGGTACACCACCGCGCGCGTCCAGGCCCGTTGCCGGAATCGCCGGTACCTTATAGCCATAGGGTAGAACCTGCGACGTACCTGTCGAAAAGATGGCCTGGATAGCATTCTGCGGAGAGAAGGTAGGGAACACCCATCCGGGCGGATTGCCGCGAAGGCCGTCAACGACCTGACCCAGCGTGACAATGTCCCGATACAGGCCAGCCCCACCGTGCAGAACAACCTTGCCCGTTGTGTATGGCTGCCAGGAGAAGGCAACCCGCGGCGAAAAGTTGTTTGATTGCCGGCCCGTAAACACGTTGCTCGTCTGTTTTACAGAGGCATTGGCAATTTGCGCGTCGAGCGCCAGCCCGTTCGCCAAAGAGGTCCGATTGCCCGCGGGATAAACATTCGCGATCTTGGTATAGGTGCTGTAGCCGTAGTTATACGGATTTCCGAAATCATCGTAACGGATACCGAGTGTCAGCGTAACATTGGAGGCTACCTTCCATTGGTCCTCGGCAAAGATGCCGTAGTTCGATCCCTGAACGCCAAACTGCAGTGGCTTGAACTTACCGGTAAGTGGATCGTAAGACAGGTTGCTCTCGTCATACACCTTATCCTGAATCAAGTCCGTGAGGCTTTGGAATCCGAAGTTGGGCCGGCCATTCGCGCCACCAAAATCAGCACTATCGTCGCCGTGCTCGACCGTTACGCCGAGGCGAAGGCTGTGCTTTCCCCGAACATAGCTGGCTACATCGCGCCACGAGTAGTTGTGCTGGATGAAGCTGCCTGGGCCCCAGGATCCACCAAACTGTGTTACGGCCTGCTGGTTATTGATGTGGATCAGCGGAATCGCAGGATTGGTTCCAGGGGATGCTCCCTCCACCTTGTACGCTGCAAACTGCGCCTGATTGAGCAGGCTGGGGGAGAACACGTGGGTGTAATTCAGCGAGGCGAACCAGCTGCGATTGGGATTGACAGAGGTAAAGCCCTGACGCGCATCGATATTCTGTGAATCCAGCTTGATGTTGTAGTAGTAGCCGTAGAGACGATCTTTGTCGCCCCGGATGTATTGGTCACCGCGTATGGAGTATTGCAGACCGTTCTGGTACGGGCTGCTGGTGCTCGAAGCGGCATCAATAAAGGGTGTGTTGCAAGTACCGGTCGGTGTTGTGCAGGTGGTAAGGAAATCCGGAGTTCCATATAGCTGTACGGAGTTCCGCTTCGCATTTACGACCGGATATTTCGTTATAAAACTGGTCCCGATCGTATTAGGAAAAGCCCTCTGTGCATACGCCGTAAACGCAGGGTCCTCTGCCGAGAATTGGTTTGTCGAGTTGGTCTTGTTTGCCAGCTTCTCGACCGATCCGAAGAAGAAGGTTTTGTCTCTGATGACAGGACCGCCAAAGGTCGCGGAAAAGTCCTTGTTACTGAACTTCGGCAGGGCAGGATTGAACTCGGACCGCTTTACCCTGAGGTTCTGATCGGTGTAAGTGAAGTTGGCTGTCCCGTGAAAGGCATTTGTGCCGGACTTGGTAGTTACCTCTGTGGTCAACCCCGAGCCTCCGGCGAAGTCCATGCGAAAGGTGTTCACCTGCAGGGCGACCTCCTGCAAGGAATCGGCATTCGGGGAAATGTTTGCCGTTCCTGTGGTGATATTCGAGGTAATCGAAACCCCATCCAGTACATACAGATTGCCGCCAAAGTAGTGGCCGTTGGCATTGCCTCCTGGGGTCTGTTCCACAGCGAAGTTGTTGAGATTCTCTGTATAACCACTGACGCCTGGTGCCGTGTTGACCAGTCCCAGGGTGCCGCGCTGCTGCAGCGGAAGATCGCGGACCTGCTGCGTATCCAGGGTCGCCTGCACGCGCGTCTCCTCTGGGTTCAGGCCCTCGACCTGAGAGGAGACGGTAACGGTCTGCGTGTTTGATTCAATGCTGAGTGTGACGTCCACCCCCGCATCCTGACCTGTGGTGATAGCTGCAGTAACGTCCTGCTCTCCAAAGCCCGGTGCCGCGACGTGGATGCGGTAGTTTCCGGGAGCGAGACTGTTGACACGGTACTGGCCGGAGCCATTGGTGGCGGCATTGCTTCTGACGCCCGTCTCCGTGTTGGTGATGACGACAGAAGCATTCGGCACCACCGCTCCGCTGGCATCCTTGACCGTACCCTGCACATTCGCGCTGAACTGGCCGAAGGCCTGACTACCGGGGAGAAAGATCAGCAACGAGGCGAGCGGTGCGAAGGAGCAAAGCCGGGAGAACCGCGTCGGTGTCTGGGCGGAGGAGCGAAAGCGACTAGTCATGAGTGTGGCCTCTGTAAATCGAAGACGGAAGCATGTAAGCGGTGTCATTTTGCTACACCAGAGTTGAGCTTCTGTGAACGGCTTCTCTTATTTGTTTGAACGGGAGAATACTAGACCGTCCGAATGAACAATGGGAATGGCCAGATGGCCATGCCGCGCGCAGCCACATGGCCACCTAATTTTGGTTACGCAGGATGCCTCATTTCGCGAGCATCGGCGACCCACGCTTCCTTGTTTTCGCAGTCGCTCACGGAAAAGCGCATCTTGCGATGCGCTGATTCGTAACCTGGTTATTTCATTGGTGCCGGGAGGGGGGGTCGAACCCCCACGAGGTTGCCCTCGGCGGATTTTGAGTCCGCTGCGTCTGCCAGTTCCGCCATCCCGGCTCGGGTCGCATCCATGATTGAAGACGCAACTTCCGAAGTGTCGCATACCGGTTCGGTTCGGGCAAACACGCCGGCAATGGTCCGGAAAACAACCTGCTGGCAGGCGAGCATATGCAACTCTGACAATGGTGCATTCGCCTATCGGAGATATGGCTTTTCTGCCGGCCTTCGACTTTGACAGTAAGGCTGGTGGACACTACTCTAAAGATTCGTGAGGGGCTCTGCTGACCTCTGCGCGTCCCCGTCGTCCAGTGGCCCAGGACATCGCCCTTTCACGGCGGTAACACGGGTTCGAATCCCGTCGGGGACGCCAAAGCTTTCCAAGCACTTAGCGCAAACCGCTGAAATCTCCACCGTCCAATACCTTCCAATAAGGATTTCGCGTATTTGGACGGGCTCTCCGCCGAGTCAAGGCAAGTCTTGCCACCTTGCTCTGCGCGTTCCGCTTAGTATCCGTCACCGCTTGCGCGTATAGGTTGAGTGTCACGCTGCTGTTCGCGTGGCGCATGAGTCCCTGTACGGTCTTTATGTCTTCGCCATGGGGGTTGAGGATGGTTGGCTTTACCGCTGCATAGCCTGAACGATCTCGTTGGTCAGCCTCACCCGAGATCGGTGCCGATCCGGACCACTTGCCCCTTACTGTTCCGCGTGACAAGCCTCCAGTCTTCGTCGAGGATCACCTGCTTGATCTACCAGCTCCTCCATCCGGACTTCCCGATCCAAGCGATGTGAGATATCTCCGCGTGTCCTCGCTCACGCGCCACGAGCGCCAGCTCGGGACGAAGGCATTCGTCGATGAGTACTTTGATCATGCCTGGTTCTTGGGACGATCCGGCGGGACAGGATCTCGGCTTCGGCTGGAAGCGTGCGCTGGCATAGGCGGCCAGCTGAGGATTAGCTTCCGCATAGAGGGCAGCCAAGTCGAAGTCCGTCGGGGACGCCAAATCTTCTAAACAGCTTTCACGGTCCGATGCTCCACCTGGCGAGTTCACGTGCGTGGGCCAGAGCAGTCTGGAGTCATGCGGTCTTCCGGCCAGGGCTTACAAGAGAGCGAAGAATGCAGATGAGGTCCCGGACGGGACCGGCATTAATGGGACCTCCGAGATGGGCAAAGCTCAGTTCCCGGAGGATCGGCCCGTTCTCAAGCGGGACGATGCGGACGCTGCCAGTTTGCTTGGCCTTTTCCAGGGCCATCACGGGAACAAAGCCGACGCCGAGCTCCTGTTCAACGGCTGAAATGATCGCTTCGGTAGAGTTCATGTCGATCGTCGTGTGGAGCTGTTGACTCAGTACGCCGTTGGATTCCAGATAGTTTTCAACGAACCGGCGCATGCCCGACCCAGCCTCGCGCAGCAGTATAGGCTCCTGGACAATCTCCGCAGCTCTCAGGCAGCTCTTCTTCGCCCACCGGTGTTTCGGCGAAAGAATGAGACAAAGCTCATCATCCATGAAGTGCTCTATCTTGAGATCCGGCCGGTGTGCGGGCGCTTCGATCAGACCGATCGAAATCTGATGGTTTGCCAGGGCATTTAGCACCTCCGTGGTGCTTCCAGTGACGATGTGAATCCGCAACTTCGGCCAGTCCGCCACCAGGCGCGGCAGCAGGACGGGCAGCAGGTACACCCCTATTGTGTGGGAGGCTCCCACGTAGATTTCAAGTCCTTGCTGCACTCCGAAGGAGGCCAACGCGGCGAGCGCCTCATTCGTCAGAGCTTCAATCTGCCGCGCATACGGAAGCAGGGCATTTCCAGCCGGAGTGAGCGTGGTGTTGCGCCCCACACGATCAAACAGAGATATCCCGAGACCCTCTTCCAACGTTCGGATCTGTGATGTGATTGCGGGTTGGGAGAGGTGCAGCTCCTCTGCTGCCTTGCTGAAGTTGAGGCCCTCCGCAACGACGCGGAATACCCGGAGCTTGAAGTTTTCGATCATGGCTGGACGCCTGTTTGGAAGCTGATTGCAGAGATTGACACGTTGTATTGCGCACGCGCGTTTGCGTTTCCAATCGCGGCTTGTGTCTGCTGCAGTTGCGCCTGGCTCAGCTCGACAATGGAGCTTAGGCCGAGGTCGTAGCGCGTTTGGGCTAGATCGAGGGCGGTGTTTGCCTGCTTCAGGAGCTCCGCTGTTACCGTCACCCGCTGCAACGCCGTATTGGCGGCGAGCCAGGCGGTCCGCACATCTCGCACAACCTCGTCACGAAGCAAACGGGTTCGCTCGGCGGCAGCCTGTGCCTGGAGCGAGGCCTCTGTGGCCTGGGCCGAGTAACGGAAGCCGTTGAAGATCGGCACAGCAAGGTTTGCGCCCACCGCGCCATACCAGTTTGCGTTGAAGTAGGTTGACGATCCCGCAGGAGTGCCCCCGACAATACCCAGAGCGCTGAGAGCCGGCAACTTTTGGTCACGTTGAGCCTTGGTGAACTTCTGCGCGGCTTGCTCCGTGAAGCGCAATGCCTTCAAATCAGGCCGGTTTTGTGTGGCTTCAGCGATCAACGCGTTTGCATCGGGCGCCAGGGGTGGCAGGACTGTGGAGTCGTCAATCAGGTTGAAATCGGTCTGTTGATCGAATCCGAGCACCGAAGCCAAAGCAGCCTTCTGTGCATCCAGATTGTTCTGCGCGTCGAGCACGAGCAGTTTTGCCTGAGAGAGATTCACCTGGGCGAAGTCGAGATCAAGTTCGGACCGCAGCTTTGCGGAAGCCAGTGCGCTCACCTGATCCGTAAGTGTTTGCCTTGCGCTGACTGTTTGCTGAGCGACCTTCAGAGTCTCCTGAGCCTCGATAACCCCGAAAAAGACGCGGTCCGTTGCAAGGACGATATCCTCTCTGCTTGCCTCCGCATCGGAGAGGCGAGCCTTCTCCTGCAGCTTTGCCGACGCGATCAGATTGCCTGTTCGCCCGAAGTCCGTGATGAGTTGGCTTAGCTGAATCCCTCCTCCGGCATGGTTGAGCAGCCTTGATGATGTAAGCGAGCCGCTCGAGATGCGGCTTGCTTCCTCCGCGGCGACACCGGTGACGTTGCCGTTCAGGTTGGGTAATTCGTCAGCACGGCGTTCGCGCACAGCCTCATGCTGCACGCGTGCAATCAGCTGACTGATCCGGATGCGCGGATTGTTGGCCAACGCCATCTTTTCAGCTTCGCTCTGTGTAAGCCGGACCGGTGTACCAGAAGCGTTCGCTTGCGTTGCAGGCGGGATGACCGGCACCGCCTGCGCCAGAGGCCCACGCACACCGGGTGCTTCCGGCAGCTGCTGAGCCAACGTCACCCGCGGCTCGTGCGCAAGAACGAAGATCAAGGCGACAAAGAAAAGGCCAGCTTGCTGTCTCATGCCTGCGCCTCCCCTGAGATTGACACTCGCTCCTCTTTGCGATGAATGAGCAGATAAGAGACCGGCACAAGAAACAGCGTGATGACCACCGAGACGGAGAGACCGCCAAGGATGGCCCGGGCCAAAGGCGCATACTGCTCGCTACCTGGCTCCAAAGCCAATCCCATTGGGATCAGGCCGAGGATAGTGGCCAGACTGGTCATCAGGATGGGTCTGAGACGTACCCGGCATGATTCGATAAGCGCCTCCTTTAAGCGGCGGCCTTCCTCTCGTAGTGTTCCGGTGAACTCCACAATGAGGATGCTGTTGGAGACTGCAATCCCAGTGGTCATAACGATGCCCATGAGACTCATGACGTTGAGCGTCGAACCGGTCACCAGCAGGAAGACGAGCGCGCCTCCAAGCGCTGGAGGGACGGCTAGGAGGATGACGAAAGGATTTGAGAAGGATGCGAACTGCGCCATCAGGACGAGATACACGAGCACTACGGCGAGTATGAGGCCGATACCGAAACTGGAGAAGGACTGCTCCATGTCACGGACGGAACCGCGAACCTTCACGGTGAGGCCGTTGGAAGTATCAATCTGACCGACAATGTTCTGGACCTGCTTGTTAATGCGGCTCAGGTCCTCTTTCTTCGGCATCACGTAGATATCGAACTCGCGGCGTAACTGGTAGGGATCTACCTCAGTCGGGGTGTTGATCTGCCGGATGTCCGCGAGCGACTGCAGTGGTGTTGTGTTGACACCATTGGCTGATCGCAAGGGAATCTGCTTGAAATCCGTCAGAGTCTTGATTTGCGATTCAGGATACTGAACGGTGAGCATGTAGCTGTTTCCGGACTTCGGATCGACCCAGAAGCTAGGAGAGATGACGGCATCGGAGGTCAATGCGGTGATGACGTTGCTGACCACATCCTTGGGCGTGATTCCGAGCAGACCGGCACGCTCACGGTTGATGTTCATCTCAAGGCCCGGATAATCGAGATCCTGCGGGATGAGCACGTCACTGACGGAGCTCAGCTTCTTCAGCTTTGCTGCGGTCTCCTGGGCTACACGGTATGCCTCCCGAAGATTGTTTCCGCCGATCTGTATATCAACGGGGGCCGGCTTGCCCTGATTCACTACCGAATCGACCAGTCCGCCTGCTTGAAAATACGTAGCCACATCCGGAAAGTCGACGTCCAGCCGGGTACGAACCTTCTGCATATAGGCATAGCTGCCGAGCTTGTGCTCGCCCTTGAGCGAGACCTGGATGAAAGCCGTGTGCATGCCGGAGTTTGAGGTGTAGATTGCGGAGAGATCGGGGGTGATGCCGATGTTGGACACGATCATGTTCAAGTCGTCGGGAGCGACCACCTCGCGAATGTCCTGCTCCATCTTGGCAATGTAGTCGTCGGTGACCTCAATTCTGGTTCCTGCAGGTACCTTCACGTTGATCACGAACTGGCCAGGATCGGTCCGGGGAAAGAAAGCTTTGCCGATGATGGGGTAAGCGATGAAGCTGAGCAGGACGCCTGCCCCGATGACGGTGACGACCCGGCCGGCATGCTCAAGAGACTGCGTTACTCTCGCCTCGTACCAAGACTCCAGACGGCGAAAAACTCCGTTGAATCGATCGACGATTACCCCGAAGAAGCGGAACCTGGGCTGCCGTTTTTCTGCTGCTTGCGCGTTTGATGGATCGGCGTGGTGAAGGTGACCCGGGTTCATGGTAATGAACTTTGCACAGAACAGCGGGACCACGGTCATGGCAACAACGTAGGAAGCGAAGAGTGCGATGACCACCGCCAGGGCCAGGGCGGTGAAGAGATATTTGCTGACCCCAATCAGAAGGAGCACTGGAAAAAAGACGATGCACGTACTAATCGTCGCTGCAAGCACGGCGAGCTGCACCTCTTTGCCACCCTTCTCTGCAGCCTCAACCGGAGACTCGCCCATCTCCATGTGACGGAAGATGTTTTCGAGCACCACAACAGAGTTGTCGATCAAACGCGAGAGAGCGAGCGCCAGACCGCCCAGCACCATGGTATTGATGGAACTGCCGCCGAGGTTCAGGCCAAGAAAGGTGGCCAACACCGAGATAGGAATTGAAATGAGCACGGCGATCGTCGCCCGGACGTTGCCGAGGAACAGCAGAATCATCAATGCCGTCAGACAGAGGCCGATGGTGCCTTCGTTGATCACGTTTTTGACCGCGACCTTCACGAAGACGGACTGATCGAAGACGACATTGGTCTTCAACACTGACGGGATGTCCAGCAGATGCTGGATTGCCTCTTTTACTCCGGCCACAATCGAGATGGTGTTCGACTTGCCCCCCTGCTTGAGAACAGGGATGTAGACAGAATGCTGCCCGTCGACGCGGACCACGTTCGTCTGTAGCTGTCCACTGTCTTTGGCACGACCGATGTCGGCCACCATGACGGAGGCATTGCCCACCGTCTTCAGCGGGAGATCATTAATCTGGTCGACGACAGGGACCTGGCTGTTCGCGTAGATGTTGTAGTCCTTCATACCGATGCGAACATCGCCGGCGGGAAGGATGAGATTGGATTTGTTGAGTGAGTCAACCACATCCATCACGCTCATCTGGTGAGCTTCCAGCTTCACGGGATCGACATACACCATGATCTGCCGGTAGCGGCCGCCGTAAGGCTGTGGCACCGATGCGCCCGGAACATTGGCCACCTGATTACGCACGCTGAACTGCGCCAGGTCTTTCAGCTGTGTCTCGTTAAGGCCCTGTCCCTTGAGCGTGATCAGGCAGACAGGCAGATTGGCGGCGTCGAATTTCAGCACGACAGGCGGCAGCGTGCCGGGAGGAAGACGGCGCAGATTCGCCATCGCGAGGTTCGAGATGTTGCTGACGGCAGCGTTGCCGTCGACGCCGGGTTGAAAGAAGATCTTGATAAGGCTTACGCCGGGCAGCGAACGCGATTCGATGTGATCGATGCCGCTTCCCAAAGTGAAGAACCGTTCATAGCTGTTGGTGATGTCGGATTCAATCTGCTGCGGCGGCATACCGGAGTAGAAGGTAGCCACGACGACCACAGGGATGTTTACCTCTGGAAATAGATCGACGGGCATTCCAACGACAGTGGTTACGCCGACGACAACGACAAAGAGACACATCATCAGTACGAAGAAGGGATACTTGATCGCGAAGGAGGGCATTACTGATTGCCTCCTTGCGCCGGCATTGAAATGGTGCTGAGCTTCGGTTGCACGACCTGCCCGGCTTGATAGTTGCCCTGGCCCGACACGATCACGGACTGACCTTCCGAGAGTCCACTTAGGATCTCCATGCGGTCGGCACCTTGTATGCCCAGCGTTACCGGCGCAACCTGAACCTTATTGCCGGCTCCGATGACCAGTACATGTGCTTGACCATCCCCTTTCACAACCGCGCCCGCGGGTACTGTCAGAGCATTCGTCTGTTCTTGCAGCACAATGGTGGTATCAGCGGTCATGCCGGTGCTAAGTGTCAGGTCGTGATTTGGAACGTCGACCTCAACGAGCATGGTGCGCGTTGCCGCCGTCAGTTCCCGGGTGAAGCGCACGATCGTCCCAGTGAACGTCTTGTTTGTGGCTTGCAACTTCACGGTCACATCTCCACCGGTCTTGATGAAGGGAACATCCTGCTCCGGTACGGGCATGCGCAGACGCAGAATATTGCTCTGCGCGAGCTTGATGACGGGCATGGATTGCGTGCTGGATGCCGTACCCGACTGGATGAGGGATCCGACATCCGCGTAGCGCATCGTCACAACTCCGTCGAAGGGAGCAACCACGACGGAGTAGCCCTGCAGTGCAGCGATTCGCTGATGATCGGCGGTGGAAACACCCAGCTCCTGCTGATTGGACTCTACCGCCGAGTTGGCTACTTCGACCTTTGCCCCGGCGTCCTGATCACGGGCCCTTGCGTCGTCCAGCTCCTGTTCCGCAATCAGGCCAGGCCGCTTCTTCGCAGCCTCGGCCAGTCGCGTGTAGGCAGCGTGGACGGCTGCGTAGTTCGCTTTCGCAAGCGAGACCCCGCTCTGCGCGCGAGCGATTTCGGATTGGCTGTGCCGGATTTGCGCCTGGGAACCGGCCACTTGCGCGTTCAGCTCGGGCACCTCAAGCGTGGCAATCACCTGACCTCTCCTGACCCGGTCCCCAATATCGACGTTGATGCGCCGGATGTAGCCCGACACCTTCGCATGCAGATCTACTTCCTGGAAGGGTTGGAACTCACCGGCTACGGAGATGGTGCTCGACAGATCGGCGCGCGTCACGGTCGCCGTCGACGCTGTGGCAACCGGAACCGGTTCTGGCTTATCGCTCTTACACCCGAGAAAGCCGAGGCCGGGCAGGGACAGCAGCAGCGCGCCCGTAAGGGCCGTCGCTGGAGATCGCATAAACATGAGTAGGTACCATCAGCAGATCTTGATCAGAGGTCGTTAAGGGTACACCCCGGAGCGAGCCGTATCGAACCGGCTACGTTCCTTTGAGGTGCTGCTCAGGCTGCGGGATCAAGCGATGGAGGTGGTCTGAAAGAAAAGAAAACTGAGCCGAAATACCAGCTGGTCTGGTGGTGCCGATCCCGGCCGCTGCTCGAGATCTGCTGATCGTCCTTAAGCCGCAAAGCACGGGCAATCGTGGCGATTAGAGCGAGATTGAGCGGAACGGTCGATGGCGTGTCCGGTGCACTTACAGTCGCAGTCTGGACAGAGCACACCGCCTCTTTGGGAGGCAGAAGCTTTGCACTTGGAACCGCAGCCCTATGGTCATTCGCAGCGCGATACAGGGACATCTTGTACTGCAAGCCCCACCCAAAGACCGCCAAGGCAATCAAGCAGATGCCGAAGACGGTGGAGATCGAGTTGCGGCGAGACAAGATGGAGGGTGGCATAGCTTCTTACTTACGCGGAACGGGAGCGAAGTTCGCAGCTTCATTATCGCTTCTCTTATCGATTCCGCCCAACTCAATACTTGTATGGAAGATAAGACTGTGAACTTTAGCCATCGCGAGCAGCATCTTGCGGTTGGGTTCAGACTCCGGAGCGAGGTTTGCCGATGGCTGGGCGGTGACGCTTCTATCGTGAGCCTTTTTGGGTCTTGGCGAAATAGCCATAGCTGCCGTAGTACGCCCCGCCGTGCAGGGCGGCGTCATTCAGCACGGCGCCCCAGTTCTTTGCGCCCAGCACGTCAATGCTGGGAAGAATGAGGCGTTTGTCCGTCCAGCCCCTTCGCACGACAAGCAGTGCGCCATCCACCAGGGGCAGTGCCTCGGCAACATCCGAGACTGGAACCGCCGGCGCCATGTCGAGGATGACCCACTTGAATTGCTCCCGCAAGTTGCCAAGTAACGACCGAAACGCAGACGAGGCAAACTGGTTCGCGGAAGATGGAACGGCCGTTCCGATCGGCATCACATACAGCGGACGATTTCCTAGCTGCCGAATGATCTCGCCGGCCGGTTGCTCACCGGCGAGCAACTCAGTCAGGCCGTGGAGCACGGGCGGCAGTTCGAGCGTGCGTGCCAGACTGGGCGCTCTGAAGTCGCAGTCAACCAGACAGGTTCGGTAACCCGCGTCGGCGAGAGACCAGGCGAGATTGATCGAGGTGAGTGTCTTGCCGTCGGCGGGGCTTGGACTGGTGACGAGGAGCAAGCCGCCTCGGGGACTACGGTTGCATAGCTGGCCGCGGAGCCGTTTGTACTGTTCGACCGCAAGTCCGTGCGGGTCGGTCAGGAAGACCAATCGCGACGCCGGGCCCGGCTCCATGGGAATGGGGGGGTTCAGCGTCGTCACCAGAACGGGCGTGGACTGTTTGAATTCGACCTGGTAGAGAGCTTCAGTATCCGGGTAAATCTTCACAGGGTTGGCCTTGTCTTGAACAGGAAAACGAGGAGCGCCGCACACGCCGCAGCGCTGATGAGCGCCGTTTGCCAACCGGCCCTCCTGGCATGCCGAAGGTCTGCTTCGGTGACGATGGGCGGTATGGTCGCCAGGAGCGTGCTGTTTTTCGGAAGAAGAGCGTTGAGCTCGGTCTCCGATCGAATCGCCCCCTTTAGAAAGCTGATTGCGACGGCAGTCCCCGTGGAGACGAGAGCAGCCCCCAAGATGACCAGAGTAAAAAAAAAGAGGCGTGCCGGTTTAAATGGTTTTTCCGGCGTGCTGGCAGGGTCGAGCAC